>CANHNT010000008.1 GCA_947461985.1 Bacteroidota bacterium
AGTGATATGCTCTGTTCATCAAAACCTAAAGATGACAGAAGAAAAAGCCATGCAACGCATTTTAACTGCCATCGAAAATCCATATTGTACTATTTTAGGACATCCTACCGGTCGATTATTATTGAGCAGAAAAGGCTACCCAATTGATCATACTAAAATGATTGAAGCTTGTGTGAAAAACAATGTTGTCATTGAAATCAATGCAAATCCACGTCGATTAGATATGGATTGGCGATTCATTCAGCAAGCTACAGAAATGGGTGCTTTGCTCTCTATAAATCCGGATGCACATAGCCTTGATGGAATAGATGATATTCGTTTTGGTGTGTTAGCCTCCCAAAAAGGAATGCTAACCAAACAACATAATTTAAGCAGTTTGAGTTTGCAAGAGTTTGAAGAATATTTGAATAAGTTGAAACTAAAAAATTAATTGCTGCACGATTTTTATTTCACCTCGTATGTTTTTTTACAGGGATAGTATTTGTTATTGATGCTTGACGTTAAATGTTTCAGATAATATGATTAAGCCAAGAAGATAAGCGAATAACAATGAGGGTTGAATTTTGTTTTATCATATTTCAGAGTTTAACAAATTTGACATAAAAAAAGTCCCGAATAAATCGGGACTTTTTTACTATATATAAAAAAACAAGTTTAGTTTTTTGTCAATTTTGTTTTTGTTATTTTACCATCAGATTCTAATTCAACAATATATGTTCCAGCAGCTAATTCTTTCGTGCTAATTGTTTTTAAAATAGAAGAAGCGAATGTAGTTGTGTAAACAACTGCACCATTTAAGTTAGTAATTCTCAAAACATTTTTGTTTCCAGCTACATTTGCAATACAGAAATGGGTAGTTGCAGGGTTAGGATAAATTTCTAACGCTTTAACATCTGAAGTATTTGTAATCGAATTAGGATTAACCACTTCAAAACCTAACGTATCGCTTTCAATTAAATATCGAATACTATCATCTAATACTTCAATATTTTGCATAAAAGAGAATGTAGCTCTAGATTCTAATTTTTGATCAAGCGTATTTAAAATACCATATACTACAGGAATAACTGAAGAGTTTGCTTTACGTTGAACAGACGGCGCCGTGTTGAAAAAATAGGCTTTTTCGCCAACTGCTGAGTAAGCCGCTTCATTAGAAACGACTCTATTTGCTGATCTTGCTACACCAGGAACTAATGCAGAAAGATTAAGATAACGTGCAGTAGCACTTTCAATTACGGTATCAATACCACCAATATTTTGTTCAATATTGTCAGCCCAAGTAAAGAAAACAATGTCACCTAAAGGTGAAGTAGAAACTTGTGGTCTTTGATCTTCTGTGTTGGCAATAGTTGCGTTGTTGTCATCTGTTGTATAACCAATAGAGTCAGCTCTTAATTGATTTGAACGGGCAACAAAATTTAACACAAAACGATCGATAGAAATGTCATAAGATAAATCAAACATGTTGCTAGCGCGAATAGAATATCCACTACCTGCAGCAATATCATCTTCTGAAGAGCCATAACCCATCGTAAAGAACATGTGAGGTTGACCATCTTTATCTACTGCTAAATCTGATTCAAATGCAGCACTTACTGCATGAATAACCGTTGTTCCAGTTGTAGGAACAGGATAAATAGATTGAATTAAAGCAAAATCATTTAAATTAACGGTGTAAGGACCTGTCCAAGTTGCACCAGCATCGTTGGTTTTGTAAAAATTTAGGTCATATACTTCATCAATATTTATGTCTAATTCGCTTCTGATATCTCCTAAAAAGCTAATCCATCCATTGGTTCCTGTAGGGTCAAATGCAATGTTTAATGAACCTGCTTTGATTGAACCTGAATGTTGGTCCCAATTTGGTGTTTTGAGCGTTGAAGTCCAGTTAACATTGTTACCCGTTTGAGTTCCTTTTAAAATTACGATGTCGCCTAAATTAACACTAGAGGCATCCACACTGTAGGTGGTAGCCCAAAATGTATTTGCAGCACCTTTACACATACTTGTTACAGTACTGATGTCACCACCATTGATGTTCGTGTTCGCTTCAGTATATCCACTGTTATCTAACTTTGCAGTTCCTGTTGTTACACCATCCCAATCACCACCATTGTGGTAAGTTCCTAAATATTGCATATATACATTTGCTGGATTTGTCGCATTTGTAGGATTGTCAATCATTACTTGTGGGTATCTGCAACTTACAGAAGAATTGTTAGCTGTAGGATTTAAAGGTCCTTTGTTAATATCGAAAGTAGCTCCATTATCGGCAGAGATATCATAACGATAAAAAGCAGGATTTTCCGTTGGGAAAAGCGTTGGATCAGAACGGTGAATAAACACTAAAGAAGAACATGCATCTGAAACAGAAATACAATGCATATTTGCGTTTAATAAGGTAAGCATGTTAGCAGCAGATCCTAATGGAACTACTTGTGCATTCGCACCTAAAGCGGTTAAGCTTAATAAAGAAAGTAATAGTTTTTTCATTCTTAATAATATTTTATTTTTTAACTAGCAACAAATTTAATGTAAAATTAACAATACTCAAAATATTATTCTTAAATTATAAGTAACTAAAATTGATGAATTAATACATGCTATTCTCTACATTTGCAGTATGTCATGTGGAACAAACAGTATTGAAAATATCGAAAAGCCAAGAATAAAAAAACCAGATTGGTTACGGGTAAAATTGCCAATTGGTGAAAGTTACAAACACGTTCGAGGTTTAGTTGATCAACATAAATTACACACCATTTGCGAAAGTGGAAACTGCCCAAACATGGGTGAATGTTGGGGTGAAGGCACTGCAACCTTTATGATTTTAGGGAATACATGCACCCGTTCTTGTGGTTTTTGTGCGGTATCAACAGGTCGACCAGACCCATTGGATTGGGACGAACCTCAACGGGTAGCGGAAGCCATTCATTTGATGAAAGTGAAACATGCTGTAATCACCAGTGTGGACAGAGATGAGCTAAAAGATGGTGGTTCTATTATTTGGGCAAATACGATAAAAGCGATAAGAACATTAAATCCTGAGACGACTTTAGAAACATTGATACCTGATTTTAAAGGTGAAATAGAAAATATTCAACGATTAATTGATGTAGCACCTGAAGTAGTTTCCCATAATATTGAAACAACCGAGCGCTTAACCCGAAAAGTGCGCATTCAAGCCAAATATCATCGAAGTATGGATGTTATTCGCACTTTGAAAAAAGGTGGAATGAGAACGAAGAGTGGCATAATGCTTGGATTAGGGGAGGAAAAACAAGAAGTCATTCAAACACTACAAGATTTATTTGATAATGGGTGTGATGTAGTAACAATTGGTCAATATTTGCAACCAACTGCCAAGCACTTGCCTGTTGTTCGTTTTGTACATCCTGATGAGTTTGCTGAATTTAAAGAAATTGGCTATCAAATTGGTTTAGATTATGTAGAAAGTGGACCCTTAGTTCGCTCTTCTTACCATTCTGAAAAACATTTATTTTCAGGTAAAAAATAATATCAAAACATCGCTTTTTAAGGATATTTATTGATAAGTTTTATAAAAAATTATGTTTTTGGCAAAAAAGGATATATTTTTAAGCCAAATTTTATTAGAATCATGAAGAAGTTGATTTATAGCTTATTATTTGTTTCCTCTACGTTTGGTGCAACGGCTCAACAATATTATCCTTTAGCCAGTCCTTGTGACCCAGATAAAGTATTTGAAAAATTGCCTTCTGCTGCATATGAAAATACGTGTATTCAACTGTTAAGAATCAAAAGCCAGCCTTTTAACAATTTTCCTAAGGAGGTTTTTAGATACCCTAATTTAAAAGAACTAACGCTTCAAAATGCAAATATCAGTAGCCTTCCTATTGACATTTATTTATTAGGAGATTTAGAAGTATTGGATTTATCGAATAATAATTTAACCTCGTTGCCATCAAGTATTGGCAGTATGAAAAAATTGCGTAAAATTATTTTACGTAATAATAAATTAACAACCCTTCCTGTGAGTATTGCCAATTGTAAAAATTTAGAAGAGTTGGATATTACAGGAAATCCAATCAATTTTTTACCAAATGAAATTAATAACTTACAATCATTAACTACGTTTAAATTTAGTGGTAATAAAATAGATAATCCGAAAACCATGTTGGCTTTGGTTCGTCAAATGAAAAATATTACGAATTTAGATATGAGCAATTGTAATTTAAATTATGTACCTGCTGATATTCGTTTTTTACCAAAACTTAGAGAGTTGAATTTAGTGAATAATAATATTCATTTTTTACCTGAAGAAATTGGGTATTTAACCAATTTGGAAACCCTTATTTTAGGTGATGGAAATGGTGGAAATAAAATTTATGATTTGCCAACATCATTTGCCAATTTAAGAAATTTAAAAACACTACATGCTAGCCACAATGGCTTTGTAGATTTTCCAATCGTACTAACCGGTTTAAAAGGATTGCAAAAGCTTAATTTAAGCAATAATCAAATTCAAGAAATACCTGCTGAAATTTCAATGATGACGAGCTTAAACAATTTGAATATGATGAACAATCAATTAAAAGATGTTCCTGTTGAAATTGGCCAATTAAATAGTTTAACACAATTTGATTATGCAGGCAATCAATTTTCTTATGAAACACAGCAAAAAATAATCAATTTAATGGCACCTACTCCTGTTAAACCGACAAAAAGTAGAGCCTACAAAAAACCAGTTTCTAGAAACAAAATAACGAGTAAAAGAAAACAACATTCTCGAAAAAAATAAATTAAAAAGCAGATTACGGTCTGCTTTTTTTATTGGCTACATAATAAAAATGTATATTTGAAACCACATTATTTACGCAAAGTCATTGGCACTTAAAAAAAATTTATTCTATAATTTATTACTGTCTTTAAGCCAGATACTTTTTCCATTAATATCAATACCCTACATCAGTAGAATATTAGAAGCAGAAGGGATAGGGAAAGTAAATAGCATCGATTCATTCACTTATTTTATGGTGGTTATTGCTGAATTAGGATTTTCTACTTATGCCGTTAGAGAAATTTCTAAACTACAAAGCAACAAACAAGCCCTTCAACAGCGCACCAATCAATTGATTAGTTTACATATCGTAAGCACTTTATTGGTCACCATACTGTATTCAATTGCCCTTTATTTTTTATGGTTAAAAATTCAAAGCACTCCCATGCTTTGGTTTTCAGCCTTATTTTATATTGGAAATATTTTTAATTGCGAATGGTATTATTGGGGTACCGAAAAATTTAAATACATTGCCATTAGAAGCATTGTAACCCGTTTTGTGGGTTTATTTTTTATTTTTGTATTGATCAAATTACCAACCGATTTTGAAAAATATTATGGCATTATAGTTTGCACCATGATGGCAAATATTATTATGAATGCAATACAAATTTTACCTAATTTTAAATTGTCTTTTTCAAATCTTAAGTCAGATTTTAAAAATTGTTTGCCAGTTTATTTTATTGGTTTGTTATACAGTGTAACTAATATGTTAGATAATGTGCTTTTAAGTTTAACAGCTTCTTTTGTTGCTGTTGCAAATTATAGCAATGCTGCAAAAATTGTTAGAATAAGTGGTGCTTTAATTACTGATTCTTTTATAGTATTTTTTTCACGTACCAGTAGTTTAATTGCAGAAAATAGAAACGAACATGCAAATGAATTATTAGCAAAGACTATTGAATTAATTTGGATTTGTTGCATCCCTCTAACTGCTGGAATATTTGTATTTTCAGGACAGTTTACCCATATTTATTTTGGAAATACATTGGCTTCAGTAGCCAATGATTTAGTAATTTTATCAATTTTTCCTTTGCTAAAATCGTTTAGTTTATTTTTGGGAAAACAAATTTTAATGTCTAATCACTTAGATAAAATTGCATTGAAAGGATATATTCTAGGAAGCTTTTCATTTGTCATATTAAATATAATACTGAGCAGTTACTTTGAAGATTTGGGATGTTCATTTGCACTTATTATTGCTGAATTAATGATAGTTATTTTTTTCATTTACAAATCTAAAGATTTTATTAAACTAAAAGATTTTGAATTATTAAAAAATGGACTACTATTTACACTTACACTGTTGTTTTTTTATTTAATAAAATTAGGAATGAATGCATATTTATCAGAAACTCTATTTAATTTTTTAGTTGCAATCATACTTTCAATTTTATTTTATTTAATACTATTAATTTTTTGTTTTAGATATATAATTGTAAAAGATTTTTTAGCTATAATTAAAAATAAATTTAAAATAAGTTCAGATTAATTTATAAATATTTTGAAAAGAAATAAAAAATATTTTCTCCAGCAATATCTTCATGTTTCACCCGATCATGGAGGAATCGGTTTTGTTGATATTGAAAAAATATTTTTATCAATATCAATCATTCCTATTATAATAGAATCAAATATTTTATTATTTCGAATAATGAAATTAATCAAATTGGTTTTTCAAATAAAATCAAACGACACATTATATTTTATTTTTCCTGTTTATGCAAAAATGCATGTGTTTTTTTTAAAATTATTAGTTTTTAAAAAATGTAATATCATTTGCATCTATGGAGATAGCGATGGGCTTAGACATAACAATGAAAAAATGTTGAATAATGAACTTAAATTAATTTCATTATTTAAAATAGTTATTGTTCATAATGAAATTATGGCTTCTTGGATGAAAATACATTTTCCTCAAAAAAGAATTTACTCACTTTGTCTGTTTGATTATTTAACTCCTATGCAAAAAAATATAAAAAGAGCTAAGAGTTTTGAAATTGTCTTTGCAGGAAATTTATTAAAGTCACATTTCATAAATTATGTTGAAAATTTAAACACATTAAATCCACTAGTGAAATTTAATTTGTATGGAAAAATTTTAAACATAAATAAGATTAATTGTATTTATAAAGGATTTTTTTCTCCATATGATACGCCTCAAAATTTACATGGTTCATTTGGACTTATATGGGATGGAAGTTCCCTAGAAAAATGTGAAGGAAATTATGGTAATTATCTTATTTATAGCACTCCTCATAAACTTTCAGTATACATTTTAGCTGGTTTGCCCATTATCCTCCACGAAGATGCAGCGATGGCTTCATTTGTAACCGAAAATAATATAGGTTTTTGCATTTCGTCTTTATTTGAAATTGAAGAAAAAATAAATGCATTGACAGAACATCAATATCAACAAATGATAGAAAACTTAAAACCTATTGCAGAAAAAATTAGTACAGGATATTATTTACAAACAGCTATTGAAAACACAATCAATATACATTAAGCACCCCAACTTTCTCTATCCAAACTTCTGTATTGAATGGCTTCTGCTAAGTGCTCGGTTTTTATTTCTTCGCTGCCTTCTAAATCGGCAATGGTTCTGGAAACTTTTAAAATTCGATCATACGCTCTTGCCGAAAGATTTAACCGCTCCATCGCTTTTTTTAATAAATTTTGCCCAGCAGGTGTCAGCACACAAAGGGCTTGTAATTGTTTACTACTAATTTGTGCATTGGCATAAATTCCTTCACTGTCCTTATAACGTTCTCCCTGAATGGCTCTTGCTTTTAAAACCCGTTCTCTTATGGATTCACTTTTTTCTTGTACTTTAGAATTCATGTTCGACAATTCAGAAAACGCAACTGGGGTCACTTCTACATGCAAGTCAATTCTGTCTAACAAAGGCCCCGAAATTTTATTTAAATATTTTTGAACCGCTCCTGGAGGACAAGTACATTGTTTTTCTGGATGATTAAAATAGCCGCAAGGACAAGGATTCATGCTGGCTACCAACATAAAGTTTGCAGGATAATCGATTGACATTTTTGCCCGAGAAATAGTCACCCGTCTTTCTTCCATTGGCTGACGCATCACTTCTAAAACAGTGCGTTTAAATTCGGGCAATTCATCTAAAAATAAAACACCATTATGAGCTAATGAAATTTCACCTGGTTGAGGATTTCCACCACCACCTACCAAAGCCACATCACTTACTGTATGGTGCGGCGATCGGAATGGGCGTTTAGAAACCAACGTAGCATCCTCTGCTAATTTACCTGCAACGGAATGTATTTTGGTTGCCTCTAAAGCCTCTTGCAAACTCAAAGGGGGTAATATGGTTGGCAATCGTTTTGCCAACATGGTTTTTCCTGCACCAGGAGGGCCTATTAAGATTACATTATGTCCACCAGCAGCCGCAATTTCTAACGCTCTTTTAATATTTTCTTGACCTTTTACATCACAAAAATCGATCTCAAAATCATATTGCGAATGAAAAAACTCATCTCGAGTATCTACTACAATGGGTTGCAACGTTTCATTTCCATTCAAAAATTCGATGATGTCATTTATGTGCGAAACGCCATACACTTTCAGGTTATTGACCATAGCCGCTTCTCTTGCATTTTGCACGGGCACAAACAACGCTTCAAAGCCTTCTTTACGCGCTTGTATGGCAATCGGCAATGCGCCTTTTATCGGTAAAATAGTGCCATCTAAGGACAGCTCACCCATAATTACATACTTGTCTAATTTATCTTTATTTACTTGCTCAGTGGCTGCCAAAATACCAATGGCTATGGGTAAATCAAACGAACTACCCGATTTGCGAATGTCTGCAGGAGATAAATTAACGACTACTTTTATTCTTGGAAAACGATAATTATTATTTTTAATGGCACTTTCTACTCGGTGTTGACTTTCTTTTACGGCATTGTCTGGCAATCCTACCACAAAAAATTTCAGTCCCTCTAAAACATCTACCTCTGTAGTGATAGTAATAGCCTCAACACCATACACTGCACTAGCAAATAATTTTACCATCATAGTCTTTACAAAAAGTTAATTTAAAAAGTAAAATTACACAAAATATAACATCAACAAATAGAGTACTTGAAATTTATAACTGTTCTGCTAATTTTAAAAACATGGTCATGCCTTTTTTCATATCTTCATCAAAAGGATAAAAAATGTTTTCGGTATAATATTTTTTTAAATCATACGAAGGAAAAGGATTGGATGCAATGATTTCGTTTAAATGCGTAAAACCTAATTCATTGGCTTGATTAAACGACTCAATAAATGATTCAGATAGGTCTTGATTGGTTACCCAAGTTGCAAATACAAATGGCAATTGGGTATAATCTTGCCAAGCTTTTGCTAAATCATACACATAAGGAAAATTAGGCAGTTGCTCTAATGCACGATCACCAATAATTACACCTGCTTTTTTGTCTTTAATAGTTGAAATGTACTGTTCGTCAGCTTCAATTAAAATGGGCCTTGTTTGCCAATAATGTTTAAGCAATACCCGAAGCAGCGTTACGCTGGTTCTAGATTGATAATCTAAATAAATTTCCTGAATCTCTTCAATTGGCACTTCGCTAAATAAACATACACTGGCAACATCTTGTTTTGCACCAATACAAAATTTACTAAATGCTTTTGCATTGGTGATAGTAGAAATTGCGGCTACCGGTAACAGAGCAATGTCAATTTCATTTTTTTGAAGTAATAATGCTAGTTTAGAAGGATAATCTGTTACTAATTCAATTTCATCTTTTAACAATCCTTGTTCAAATCCATATATCAATGGTTTGGTGTTTAAATAACTAACAGCACCTATTCTTATCTTTTTTTGCATAAACGGGATGCAAATATAGAGGGTTAAGATTGCTTTACTTAACTTTGCGCTCTAAATATTTTTATGCAAGCATACAATTCATTATTAGCAATCTCTCCAATCGATGGTCGTTATCATAATCAACTATCGGATTTGTCCGTTTATTTTTCGGAACATGCGTTGATTTTTTATCGTGTGTATGTAGAAATTGAATACTTTATTGCCTTGTCTGAACAAGATATGTTTGTGTTAACCGCTAAGCAAATAAAAGAAGTGAGAAATATCGTTACCGATTTTTCATTAGAGGATTCAGTAAAAATAAAAGAGATTGAAAAAGTGACCAACCACGATGTGAAAGCGGTAGAATATTTCATCAAAGAAAAATTGACGGAACTAAAATTAGATAAACAAAAAGAGTGGGTTCATTTTGGTTTAACCTCACAAGATATCAATAACACCGCCATTCCTTTACTTTGGAAAGATGCATTGCAAAATGATTACAATGAAAAAATAAATGAAATTGTAAGTTTACTAAAATCATTTGCAAAAGATTGGGCAAAAATACCCATGTTGGCTAAAACACACGGACAATCGGCCTCACCAACTCGTTTAGGAAAAGAAATGATGGTATTTGTGGAACGTATAGAAAACCAAATGACCTTGTTGAAAATGATTCCTTTTGCAGCAAAATTTGGGGGAGCTACAGGAAATATGAATGCACACAATGTTGCGTTTCCTAAAACCGATTGGAAAAAATTTGCCAATAACTTCGTTGATAAAACCTTAGGATTAAAACGAATGCAATACACCACACAAATAGAACATTACGATAATTTAGCGGCGCATTTCGATACATTAAAACGGATCAACACCATTTTGATTGATTTTAGCAGAGACGTTTGGCAATATATTTCGATGGATTATTTTAAACAAAAAGTAAACAAAAATGAAGTAGGCAGCTCGGCCATGCCTCACAAAGTAAATCCCATAGATTTTGAAAATGCAGAAGGAAATTTAGGTATGGCAAATGCTTTATTTGAGCATCTTTCGGCAAAATTACCTATTTCTCGTTTGCAAAGAGATTTAACAGATTCAACGGTGTTGAGAAATATTGGGGTGCCGTATGCACACACCATTTTAGCTACAAAATCGTTGCTAAAAGGCATGCATAAATTAATTGTAAATCAAGAAAAAATAAACGACGATTTAGAAAATAATTGGGCAGTAATAGCAGAAGCCATTCAAACCATTTTACGTAGAGAAAATTATCCAAATCCTTACGAAGCCCTTAAAGAATTGACAAGAGGTGCTTCAAAAATTAATAAAGAAAGCATGCATACTTTTGTAGATTCATTAAACATCAAGCCAGAAATAAAAAAGGAATTGAAAAAAATTACGCCTCAAAATTATGTAGGGAAATAGGTTTTTTGCCATAAAGTCATAAAGTTTCAAAGAAGCACAAAATTATAAAAGGCTCAAATCGCTCATCTATTTATCCCTTTCCAAATCCAAAAAAGCCTTTCTTTTTTTGAGGAATTTGATTCAAATTAGGGGTTGTATTAGGGTTTATTAGTTGATAATATTTGCCCCATCCTAAAAACCCACCAATATTTCGGTCGTCTATAAAAATATCCGCTTTTATTTTTCGTGGCGTGTTTTCTTTAAATTCCTCTTCAGGATAGTTCTTATTAACTGCGTAAAACACAATGCCCAAACCTTCAGCGAATGCAACAGCTTCATCCAATGATTTGCCACTTCGATAAGTCCATAATATGATTCGATGACCCTCTTTTTGCAATAGTTTTAACGTTTCAAATGCAAAAGGCATAGGTTTTCCTATAGAAGGATATTTATCCTCCACTAAAGTGCCATCAAAATCAACAGCAATAATTTTTCTGTTATTAAGGTTAGAAATACGACTTGTGCTCATAATTATCATGCAAACATACTACAACCAATGATAATAATTTTTAAGTAGCTCTTAATAAATAAAAGAAGGCGAATTCACTTTAAAAAATTAATGAATTGATAATTTATTGAATTTATTAATTTAGTAGCTTTGTAAAGGGTTGAGAAAATAAAATAATACCCAATAAATTAAAAAAATGACTGTAGGTATTGAGAATAATAATGAAATTTATTGGTATGCACTTTATACAATGCCTAGAACAGAAAAAAAAGTAGAACAGCGTTTATTTCTAAAGAATATAGAAGTTTATCTTCCATTAATAGAAACAGTAAGAATTTGGACAGACAGAAAAAAGAAAATAAAAATTCCATTAATTCCGGGGTTTGTTTTTATTCGTTGTAAACAAAATGAGATTATTGAAGCATTAGAAACGGAGGGTGTTTTGAATGTTGTCAGTTATCTAAAAAAACCAGCTAAAATTCAAGAATATGAAATCAATAATTTAAAAATTTTAGTAAATGAGCCACAATTTATTCAGTTAAATGAAGAGTTAGACATAAGTCAAGGAGATGATGTTGAAGTAATTAGAGGGCCTTTTATTGGCTTAATTGGAAAATGTATTCGCCTCAACGGGAAATATAGAATAATTATAGAAATAAAAGCATTAGATAAAAAAATAGAAGTTAGTGTTGCATACTCATTTCTTAAAAAATAAAATAAAAATGTTGCTTATATTGTGGTCTCAAATAAGTAAAAGAAACAACCTCCATAGTTAGTACATAACATGTGACTGACCTTGGCGAAGCCATGTTTAAAAAATAATAATAAAAGATAATAAAAGATGAATAACATTAAAATATTAGACTGTACCATTCGTGATGGTGGCTATTATACCAACTGGGATTTTGATCAAAAAATTATTGAAACATACCTGAATGATATGAATCAATTACCCATCGACTATCTTGAAGTTGGGTATCGAAGCCCCAAATTAACGGGTTATTATGGAGAGTATTATTACTGTCCAGATTATGTTTTGCAAAAATTAGCACGACTATCAACTAAAAAGTTAGTTATCATTTTAAATGAAAAGGATATAAAAGTTGAAATCGTAGAGGAGCTTTTAAAACCATGTTTAGGAATTATTACCATGGTTCGAATTGCATTAGATCCTCAAAATCTTTCTAGAGCTATTGTTTTGGCTGAAAAAGTAAAATCAATGGGTTTTGAAGTAGGCTTTAATGTAATGTATATGTCTAAATGGAAACAGCAACCCGAATTTTTAGCTACCTTAAAGAGTGTAGATGGGGTAGCCGATTATTTTTACATGGTTGATTCTTATGGCGGTGTTTATCCAAGTGATGTAAAAGAAATTTATGAATTAGTTCGTTCGCAAATGACTACCAAAATTGGTTTTCATGGGCATAATAATTTAGAATTAGGGTTGATAAATTCATTGACAGCCATTGAATGTGGAGCGGATATTATTGATGCAACTGTTACAGGAATGGGACGTGGAGCAGGCAATTTAAAAACTGAA
The DNA here is from genome assembly GCA_947461985.1 of Bacteroidota bacterium. Lineage (GTDB taxonomy): Bacteria > Bacteroidota > Bacteroidia > Chitinophagales > Chitinophagaceae > OLB11. The sequence continues at coordinate 13,115 of CANHNT010000008.1, forward strand.
TTGTTATTAACTGCACTCAATCAACGCAATGGATTGGCGTTGGATTTTAACGCGCTTTCATCCGTTACAGATGCGTTCACTCAATTGCAAAAACAATATGAATGGGGTACCAATTTGCCTTATATGGTTTCGGGGGCAAACTCTTTGCCACAAAAAGATGTAATGGAATGGGTCTCTAAACGCTATTATTCTATCAACAGCATTATTCGTGCATTGTACCATCAAAAAAATAAGAGCCAGGAAGAAAATAGTTTTGCCACATTTACTAAAAATGAACAATTTGACGAGGTATTATTAATTGGTGGTGGAGACAGCGTTCAACTGCATCAAGAAGCAATTATTGAATTCATTAAAAGCAGAAAAAATGTTTGTTTAATTCATTCAAGCTCAAGAAATGCTGGCTTGTTTAAAGATGTATCAGTGAAACAATATTTTTGTTTGGTAGGCAATGAAGGACTTCGATTAGAAAAAGTATTCAGCGATTTAGGCGATTTTGATGGCGAATGTATTTTGCCTCCATCACCTCGAAAAATGGGAACCTACGTGCCTCCAATGATTGCTAGTAAAACAAAAGAATTAGCAGCGATAACATTTACCGATACATTAAAAGATACACATACTACATTGGCATTACAAACCGTAATAGAGTTAAATGTAAACAATGTATTTATGGTTGGTTATGATGGATATGAAGGCAAAGAGTTGAATCAAAAAGAAATAGAATTATTGAATGAAAATGAATATTTATTTGAAGCATTTAATAAACACAATGGCAAACAAATGATAGCATTGACCAGCACAAAATATAAAAACCTACAAAAAGAAACTGTTTATTCTTATTAATATGAAACGAATTTTAGGAATTATTCCATCAAGATTAGAGTCAAGCAGATTGCCTAAAAAACCGTTGCACGAAATTTTTGGTTTGCCATTAATTGCGCATGTTTATAAAAGAGCAAGCATGTCAAAAATGTTAACCGACTTAATCGTGGCGACCGATTCAGCTGAAATTGTGCAACTAGTAGAAGCACATGGAGGCAGAGCAATGCTGACCGATATTAATCATAAAAACGGTACAGAACGAATGGCAGAAGTGATTGCAAAATATCCCGATTATGATTATTATACATTGATCAATGGCGATGAAATTTTGTTAAATCCAGCATCAATTGATGTTAGTATTCAAACCTTATTAGATAATGAATATGCTGATGCCAGTATTTTAGCAGTGCCTTTCACAAGAGAAAATTCTCCTTCAGATTTTAAAATCGTATGTAATTTAAAAAATGAAGTGATGTATATTTCAAGAAATGATATCCCTTCTGCTGCAAGAAATGCTGTAGAACATCGTTTGAAAGCGTATCATTTAATGACGTTCAAGCCAAAAACAATTTTGGATTATAGTCAAATGGAAAAAACTCCTTTAGAAAAAATTGAAGACCATGAGCATTTACGATTGTTAGAACATGGATATAAAATTTTATGTAAAGTAGTAAACGATAATTGCATTTCATTAGACATGCCTACCGATATTCCAATTATAGAAGCTTATTTAAAAGAAGACGATACCTATCAATTATATGCTGGAAAATTATAAAATTATTTTATGGGATTTTGATGGCGTTTTAATGAATTCAAATGCGGTGAGAGACATTGGTTTTGAAAAAGTATTAGCCAATTATCCGAAACATCAAGTAGATGAATTAATGGTTTTTCATCAAGCCAATGGAGGACTTTCGAGGTATGTGAAATTTAGATATTTTTATGAAGAGGTATTGAAGCAAGAAGTGACTGATGCTCAAATTCAAGATATGGCAAATTCATTTTCTATCATCATGAAATCACTTTTAGTGAATCCTGATTTACTCATTCAAGATTCATTGGAATTTGTGAAACAACAATTTGATAAAAAAATACCCATGCATATTGTATCCGGTTCAGATCAAACAGAACTTCGGTATTTGTGTAAAGAATTAAACATTGACCATTATTTTTTATCGATACATGGCTCACCAACAGCTAAAAAAATATTGGTAAAAAATGTAATTGAAGAAAATAATTATTTAAAAGAAAATATCGTTTTAATAGGGGATAGCATCAATGATTTTGAGGCAGCCAAAGAAAATGAAATCACATTTTGTGGATATAATAATGCATCCTTAAAATCATTAGAACTTTATCAAGAAAAATTAGCTAATTGAATCCATTCACAAAAATAAAGAATTTAGAAAACTATAAAATAGCTGTGTTAACAGGCTATGCGTATACTATTCTAACACTCATTACATCCATCTTTGTAACCCGACATATTTTTAAATATTTCGACAATTCACAATATGGTGTTTTTATTTTAGTGGTGGAAACCATTGCTGTATTTGAAATATTAGACTTTGGATTTTCTGGCGGAATGATTTCATTTTTGTCAAGAGAAACAGACGATAAAGACCGGATTAATAAATTAGTATCTACATTGTTTTATGCACAAGTTGCCTTAGCAATTGTTGCTTCAGTTATGGCATTTTGTATGGTTTTTAACCCGTCCATTTTATTTCATGATACCAACATAGAAGATGGTGTTTTAAAAAACGCAATCATGATTGCCTCGTTTTCATTGTTGCTAACGATGATAACCAAATCTATTTCTCAAATTTTATATGCTCGACGAAAAATTGCTGGCGATAATTATTTAAAAATAATTTCATTAACGATTCGGGTAGGCTTGATTTTTTTATTGCTCAAAAAATTTCCTACGATTGAATTTTTGATATTTGTTACCCTCATTACACAATTAATTAATTTTTTTCAAACGATTTATTTAGTCAAAAAAGTAGAATTTGATATTCATTTTAATCTTAAAAACATTGATTTTACTATTTTAAAAGAGGTGTGGTCTGTTAGCAGTTGGTTTGCCATTGGAGGACTTGCTTTATTATTTATTGAGCGTTTCGACAATATCATGACGGGCACCATTGTGAGTGCCAAAGCAATTACTATTTTAGTGGTATCAAGAAAACTGTTTGATATAGCCAAGACATTTATTTTTCAACTCAACAATAATTATCGACCCTATTTTGGAAAAATGTTCGGGCAAGGCAAAAATGAAGAAGTCTTAATTAAATTCAGAAACCTCTCCATCATTTCAGTGATGTTAGCGTCATTTGTAGGTGGTGGCATCATTATAATCAATGATTTTTTTATAGAAAAATGGGTTGGTTTAGGAAAATACGGAGGAGTTGTGTTAAGTGTATTATTATTTTTTAATTTAGTTTTTCATGCTTGGAAAATTAGTTACAGAGCCTTTCTTTCATCTAATTTAATTGCTAAGGAATTGGCTATTTCTAGTTTTATTGAGGGCATGTTTAATTTACTTTTTGCTTATATTTTAGGTTTAAAATTTGGCATCGAAGGCATTGTGGCTTCCACATTTTTATCAGGTATTGTGGTGCAATCGATTGCTTTGGTATATATCAATAAAAAACACAATATTGAGCCTTTAAAAGGGTTTGCTTTAAGAAATATATCGCAAATAATATTAGTTTCAGTATTGGGTTTTTCGGCATACTTCATTACAATAACTGTGGATATGCTGATAATTCGACTATTCATTTGGTTTGCCATCATGTTAGTTTCATTGCTTTCTGTTCATAAAATTTTCATGAAAGAGTATCCACTATCAATGGTTTTAAAAGGAAAATTATTATGATAAAAGCTATAGCATTCGTCATAGATGAACATAAAATTATTAAACCTCTCGAGCAAATAGAAGGGTTAGAAATTGAATATGTTATTGTTGATGAAACTTTTCAGTTTTCATTGCCTTATCCTGATATTGTTTTAACTGTAAGCGACTGGCGTGCAGAAATAGCAAGGGTTTTGTTAGATGCCAAAACATTAAATATTCCTTCATTATTGTTTCAAGATGGAACATTGGATTGGATTATTCAAAACGAAGGAGAGCTATATGGAGGTACAGGTGGGCCATCACATTTTCATCCCATTTTAACCGATAAAATGGCTGTTATTGGTCATCAAAGTGCTCGAATAATTGCTTCATGGAATGATGCAAGTAAAGTTGAAGTAGTAGGATTCCCTATTTTGCAAAACGAAATTAATGAGGCGAAAATAAGTAGAACAAACATTAAACAAGTAACAGATAAACCTTTGAATGTTTTAATCACTTCAACTCGACAAGGTTGGTTTTGTGAACGACAAAAAATTGCTTTTATTGAAGCCATTCAAGATTTAAAAACGTACTTTGAACAACATAAAAATATTTCGGTTAACTGGCGTTTGTCAAGAAATTTAGCTGAAATCATTGGTGTAGAAAATGAAATGAAAGTAAAAGAAAGTGTTGAATTGGTTCCTTTAATAAAAGAAGCTGATTTAATTATTTCTGCTCAAAGTACAGTGGTTGTAGAAGCCATGATACAAGGAAAGCCTGTGGCAATTATTGATTATTTAAATGCACCACAATATTATGGAACGGCTTGGATGATCAATGCTAAACATCAAATTGCATCAACCATTGAAAGTATGATAAAAGCAGAACCTAACAGAATGTTGTATCAAGCATATCAGTTACAAGATATTTTAAGTATGGAATTAAATGCCATTGAACGTTCTAAAGAATTGATTGAAAAAATGGTGCAGTTTAGAAAAGAAAATAACTCAATTGACTTTCCTGCTAATTTGTTGAATTTTAATGAACCTTTTCAAACCATTCAACATGCATTTACAACACAAGATATTTTTCCTGCGGTTGCCAAAAATTATGAAATTCAAAAAGAAGATTTAGCTAAATTAGTGACTCGATATTCGCATGAAAATAAACGACTGAAAGAAGAATTAGCCAAGAAATCATTTTTGCAATTCATCATTCAACTAAAAAATAAATTTTTTAAAAAATAA
>CANHNT010000009.1 GCA_947461985.1 Bacteroidota bacterium
ATAAAGAAGCGATTGATTATGTTTCAAAAAACTACAAAAACAATTACGGAAATATCTCTGAAGAATTTATCTACCCTTCAACCCACCTGCAATCTGAAGAATGGTTAGAAAATTTTTTAGCCTCCAGATTTAACGAATTCGGTAACTATGAAGATGCAATTGTTGACAATGAAAATATTTTACATCACAGTGTGCTCACACCCATGTTGAATATTGGACTCCTACTTCCCTTACAAATTGTGCATGCTGCCATTAAATTTGCAAATAAGCAATCAGTATCTATTAATTCATTGGAGGGTTTCATTAGACAGATTATTGGCTGGAGGGAATTTATAAGAGGTGTATATATTTACAAAGGGACAAAAGAACGTACTACCAATTTTTGGAAGTTTAATAAAGACATACCTACTTCATTTTATGAAGCGAATACAGGTATTGAACCCATTGATACAACTATAAAAAAATTAATAAACACAGCATACAATCACCACATTGAACGGTTGATGATTTTGGGAAATTTTATGTTATTATGTGAAATTAATCCTGATAAAGTATATCAATGGTTTATGGAAATGTACATAGATGCTTACGACTGGGTAATGGTTCCCAACGTATATGGAATGAGCCAATTTGCTGATGGTGGATTAATGGCAACTAAACCCTATATAAGCGGCAGCAGTTATGTATTAAAAATGAGCAATTTTAAAAAGGGAAAATGGTGCGAAACTTGGGATTCGTTGTTTTGGAATTTTATGAATAAACATCGTAACTTTTTCTTATCTAATCCGAGATTAGGCATGTTAATTAAGGTCTATGACAAAATGAGTGATGAGAAAAAAAATAATCTGAACCAAAACTTTGAACAATTTAATAAAAATACCAAATTAAATTAAGTCAAAAAATTATTCTCCTACTCCTTAATTAATTGGTGGTTATTACCTCTAATTTCAGCCACACAAATTGAATTGGTAATTTTGCACGCTCATTTAACTGATAATGTTTCAAGTGGCACAGGTATTGATAATATGGAGGTCTGTTGTAAAATAATAGACAAATCCTATTAATAACTGACAAAATATACATACACTATGTCTTTTGAACGACAATTTTTCGGAAATAATGATGAAGAAATGGAAATTATGCCAATAGTTCCGTTGACTGAAGATGAAATTTCTGATGAAGATAAAAAAAATTTACCGGCCGATTTATTAATCTTGCCACTGCGTAATATGGTCTTGTTTCCAAACGTAGTCATTCCGATTACGGTTTCGAGAGAGAAGAGCATTCAGGCTTTGAATGAAGCTGAAAAAAATGGCAAAAATATTGGAGTGGTTTCGCAATTGGATAGTAAAAGCGAAGACCCTTCATTTGATGACATTAATAAAGTGGGAACAGTAGCGCAAATTATCAAGCAAATTAAAATGCCTGATAATAGTATTACCGTTTTTATTCGGGGAAGATTGCGTTTTAAAGTGAATGAGTGGTTGCAAGATGAACCTTGTTTTAAGGCGAACGTAACTTACTTAGACGATTTAATGCCAGCAATGGATGAGGAGTATAATGCAATGATTTCGAGTGTGAAAGACATGGCTGAACAAATCATGCGTAAATCAAACAATGTGCCTCCAGAAGCAGCCATTGTGTTAAAAAACATTGAAAACATTTCGTTTTTAAACCATTTTATTGCGTCTAATTTGAATTGTGAAACCAAAGACAAACAAGCATTGTTAGAGGAAAACGATTTTAAATTGCGCACAGAAAATTTATTGCGTTTGTTGCAAGTAGAATTGCAGCATGTGGAATTGAAAAACAAAATCACCAACAAAACAAAAGGTGAACTTGACAAACAACAACGTGATTATTTCTTGAATCAACAATTGAAAGCCATCAAGGATGAATTGGGTGGCGAAAGCAATGACAGAGAAATTAAAGATTTAAAAAAACGGGCCGAAAGCAAGCAATGGAGCGATGCAGCTAAAGAAGTATTTGAAAAAGGCATTGAAAAATTAGAGCGTATGCATCCCTCAACGCCTGATTACTCAACCGTTTACAATCATTTAGATTTAATTTTAGATTTACCTTGGAATGAATATACGCAAGATGTGTATGATATTCCTAAAGCCAGAAAAGTATTGGACGATGACCATTATGGCATGGATAAAATCAAAGATCGGATTTTAGAATATTTAGCTGTTTTGAAATTAAAAGGCGATATGAAATCGCCCATACTTTGTTTTATTGGACCTCCAGGAATTGGAAAAACGAGTTTAGGAAAATCAATTGCAAATGCTATAGGTAGAAAATATATTCGTTTTAGTTTGGGTGGCTTGCATGACGAAAGCGAACTTCGTGGTCATCGCAAAACCTATATAGGAGCGATGCCTGGAAGAATAATTCAACAATTGAGAAAAGTAAAATCGAGCAATCCTGTCTTTATTTTAGATGAGTTAGATAAATTAGGAAAAGATTTTAGAGGCGATCCAAGCAGTGCTTTATTAGAAATTTTGGATCCCGAACAAAACAATTCTTTTTATGATAATTATTTAGAAATCGAATATGACTTATCGAAAGTATTGTTTATTGCAACGGCAAATAGTTTGCAAGAAATTCAACCTGCCTTGAGAGATCGTTTAGAAATTATTGACTTGAGTGGTTATGCTGTGGAAGAAAAAACAGAAATTGCTAAAAAGCATTTATTACCCAAACAAAAAGAAGCGCATGGCTTGAAGAAATATGCAATCAAAATGGGCAATCCTGCTTATGTAAAATTGATTCAAGAATACACTCGTGAAAGTGGGGTTCGTGACTTAGAACGAAAGTTTGCATCCATCATGCGAAACCTAGCCATGAAAGCGGCTATGGATGAGACATTGAAACAATTTACCATCACAGAAGAATTGATTGAAGAAGTGTTGGGCAAACCAAAATTCACAAACGATTTATATAATAAAATGAATCCTCCTGGAGTAGCTGTTGGATTGGCTTGGACGTATGTAGGTGGTGAAATTTTATTTATTGAGGCCAGCATAAGCAAAGGAAAAGGCTCGTTAACATTGACTGGAAACTTAGGCAATGTGATGAAAGAAAGTGCGTCAACAGCCTTGGCATATATTCAAGCGCATGTGGAAGATTTAAATGTGAACCAAGATGTTTTAGACAATAGCAACATTCACATTCATGTGCCAGAAGGTGCAGTTCCCAAAGACGGACCGAGTGCTGGTGTAACGATGTTGACTTCTATGGTGAGTGCATTAACGAAGAAAAAAGTAAAACCTTATTTGGCAATGACAGGAGAAATTACTCTTCGTGGTCAGGTGTTACCAGTAGGTGGAATTAAAGAAAAAATATTAGCGGCAAAACGTGCTGGAATGAAAGAAATTTTATTATGTGCACAAAATGAAAAAGACATTTTAGATATTAATCCAAGCTATATTAAAGGTTTGAAATTTCATTATGTAAATACAATGCAAGAAGTTTTGGAGATTGCTCTTTAAACAACTTTTAATTTTATAATGAATAGCTCAATGGAAACGTTGAGCTATTTTTTTTATTTTACCCTCCTTCCATTCAAATAAACTCTTTCAACTTTTGCTTGATAAATTTCGCTAATATCTGCTTTCATTAAATCTGTCTTAAGAATTACAAAATCAGCCTGTTTACCCACTTCAATACTGCCAACTTCTTTTTCTTTAAACACAGATTTTGCAGCCCAAAGAGTCATGCCTTTTAATGCTTCTTGACGAGTTAGAGCATTCTCAAATTGAAATCCATTTGTTGGTTTTTGTGCTTCATTTTTTCTAAAAACGGCTGCACAAAATGTATTGAGAGGGTTGAGTTCTTCAACTGGAAAATCGGTTCCTAAAGGCATCCAATTATTTTGTTTTAACAATGCATTATAAGCATAGGCATTTTTTATTCGACTCTCTCCTATTCTATCTTTTGCCCAAACCATATCACTTATTGCATGTGTGGGTTGCACAGAAGGGATGATTGAATAATCTCCAAACAAATGCACATCGTTTAAATCAACTACTTGTGCATGTTCAATACGCCAACGTCTATCGTTTTTTTGTTTTAAATATTTACTAAAAATAGTTAATACTTCATGATTTGCTCCATCTCCAATTGCATGAACAGCTAATTGATAATTGGTTTTAATTAGCTTTTTAGACAACGAATCAATAGCCGAAATGGAAGTTCTTAAATAGCCACGATGATTGTGTTGATCAGTATATTCTTGCAATAAATAAGCTCCTCTTGAACCGAGTGCCCCATCAGCAAAAATTTTAAACCCTGCTACTTTGCAATTCGAAAGTTGTTTGAATTTTTGATATAAAATATCATCTGAATTTTCTTTTGTATTGGTTAAAAACAACGTTGAATTAATAGATAACTTTTTATCTAAATATGCTTTTTGCATCCACTTCCACCAATTATTTTCAACCATGCAATCTACAAAACTAGTTATCCCATTTTCAAAAAATTCTTGTTCAGTTTTTTGATAATATTCAATGGCTGTTGTTTCATCTACTTTAGGAATTGTAGGTTTTACTAAATCAATTGCATGATCAAATAACAACCCTGTAAGTTCATTATTTCTCACTTGAATTTCTCCACCTTCTACTTTTGTATCTTTTGTAATGCCAGCAATGTCAAGCGCTTTTTGATTAACTAACGCTGCATGTGCATCAATTCGTAATAAAAAAACAGGCTGGTTTGGAAATAAAATATCTAGTTCTTTTTTTGTAATTTCAGCTGCATCTTTCCAATTGGTTTCACTCCACATTCTACCTTCTATCCATTGTCTTTTGTTGGTTTTTGAATAGCCTACAATTTTTTCAAGCATATCTTTAAAGGATGAAGTGCCATACAAATTGAGCTTGTATTGGTCTAATGCATACCCTGTAAAATGACAATGTGCATCAATAAATCCAGGATAAACAAATTGTCCTTTAGCATCAATAATTTCATTTGATTGATATTTTTTCAACAACTCATTTCCTCCAACAGCAATAAATTTTCCATTTGAAACGACAAGAATTGAAGCCTTTACAAATTGCTCATTGATCGTATAGATAGTTGCATTTTTTACAATTAAATCGGCTGTCTTTTTTTTAAATGAAGAACATAAAACAACCAATAAAATCAAAGAAAGGTGTAGGTATTTTTTCATTTTTTAATTAATAAATGCCCAATGAAAACCAAAACGAAATGTATAATTTTGAGCTGGATATAAATGATAATTCATATTATTTTTCAATACAAAATTTTGCAATTCATCAATGGCAAATGATGCTCTAAATCGTTTTACTTTAAAATTAAAGAAAAAAGCAGCTTGAGGATAATTTGAAATTTTAGTTGAATAATTCGTTACAAATGAAAAATACAAGGGTGAGTAATTGTCGTTATAATAAGGTGTATTGTATCGTAAATCAATCCCAATTGCCGTTTGTAATTTACTTTTTATCAATTTACTTTCATGTGCAATTCGGTGTCGAGAAGCGAAATTAGGCAAATGAATTGGGGAATTATTAGATGCAAATTGCAATAAAATATCATTGTCAAAAACCAACTTATTCCACATGAAACGCTTTGATAGCAAGCCTTGCATAATAGGCACTACTTTAGCATATTGTTTTACAGTCAATGAAGTATCACGATAAATGTAATTTCCAACGACATAATAATTGAAGTGCAAATTGGTTTTATATTTTAAATTAAAATTGCTAATATGAAATTTTGAAATGGTTTGTTTTGAAAAATTATTGTTTAGCTGTAAATAATTTGTACCAAAATCTGTCATTAAATAAGGTGCCGATTGCAGCGATTGTTCAAAACCAATATCTATTTTTCCAATGGTTGGGTTAATCATTTTTCCTGCATGTGCCATTAAATTAAAATTGCCAATAGTTCGTTCACCTGAAAAATAAAATTTCACAGACGCATCATATTGCCATTCATTTTTTTGCAATAAAGGCTTATTTATTTTTGCAAAAACAAAATTATTCAAATACGTTTTATCAATATAAGCATTGTGTGGGGTTTCAATTTCTATACCATAACCAGCCTCTGCTTGAAGTAGTTTTTCCTTGAATCGAATATTGCCAATTAACGAAAATGCATTGCCAATTGCGCTTAAAAAATGATTTGCAAAAACCGAATCTCGTTTAGCAAACGAAGGAAATTCCAACGGCAAATAAAAAGTTGAATCGGGTGTTAAATCTTTGAAACGAGCATAATTAAAATTTGAATAAAATTGATGCTGTATTCCAAACATGGGTTTAAATAAAATGATTTTTTCAGCACTGTCAATTATTGTGGTATCGTATTTCCCTAAAAAATAATTTTGTGTAAAGTTCAACGAAACATTTCTATAATAATTTGAAACGGTTGAACGATTTAAAGAATAAGCATCTATAGCAACAGGAATTAATTTATTATTGTTATAAGAGGGATTCGTCAAAAAAGTATCAGATTGTATTCCTCCATTTTCATCTTGTTGCAGTTTATTGTAATTGAAACTTCCATTAAAACTGTAGCGATTATTATCAGATAAATAGTTAGTCGTAAATGAAGCATTGTCATGATTAACCCCTTGATTTATGTAATTTCCAGGCGAACCAATTTTTCGATAGTTTAGTGCAAAATTCCAATTGGGTTTAATATTTTGAGTATGTAAAATATCAATCATTTGCTCCAACTTCGACCCCATTCTGTAATAAATATCGGTGTAGGGCCGAGTTGTATTGTACAATTTTCGATTGTCTGGTGTAAACAAATAAGGTTGCATGCTTTCAATACCAAAGGCAACATTTGCTTTCATTGAAGGAGAAAAAAGCAATGAATTTTGTGCCGTTCCAAAATTGCCTAAATCAATTTGCCATGCATTTAACATAGGATTTCTATTTAAAAAAGAAATACTCGTATCTAACAATTGTCGTGTGGTATCGGCTAATGTATAGGAACGAATTACAATTCGATCATCTGTTTTTGATTGTTTCTTTTTAGAAGTATCTGCAATCCCATTTTGATTAGTTGAGAATGCCGAATTGTTATTGTTTGAATTGTTTAAAAGTTGAGCATGCAGAATATTCTCATACAATATTGTAAAAACAATACTCAATATGATAATTTTAAATATAAAAGCTTTTTGAATACGCACGAAAATAATTAGAACTCAAAAGTAATTCAAGACAGTCTATATTTCTCCTAATAATTCCTTAAAGATTAAAGCCATTTTAGGTGCGGCAATATTGGCAGCTTCCAACACCTCTTCATGTGTAATCACATTCATTTCTTCTCGAATGCCTAAATCGGTTACCACACTCATCCCAAAAACTTTCATACCACCATGTATCGCAACAATTACTTCAGGAACGGTGCTCATTCCAACGGTGTCGCCACCTATTACATGCAACCATTTATATTCTGCTTTTGTTTCAAATGTGGGCCCTTGCAAACCAATATATACTCCTTCATACACTAAAATATCATTTTTGGCAGCGATTGCTTTTGCTTTTGAAATCAATTCTAAATTATATGGCTCGGTCATATCAGGAAAACGGGGTCCAATGGTTTCATCGTTTTGTCCACGTAATGGATGTTCGGGAAACAAATTTATGTGATCGTTGATAATCATCAAATCTCCTACTTTAAACGACTTGTTCATTCCTCCAGCAGCATTTGAAACCATCAATAATTCGCAGCCTAATTGCTTCATTACCCTCACCGGAAATGTAACTTCTTGCATATTGTAGCCTTCATAATAATGAAAACGACCACTCAACATCACCACTTCTTTACCATTTAATTGACCAAACAATAATTTTCCTCCATGCCCTTTTACCGTGCTGGTTGGAAAATTCGGAATATCTTCATAACTCAAGGAAAGACTTACTTGTAAATCGTTCACTAAACCGCCTAACCCACTTCCTAAAATAATTCCAGCTTGTGGTTTTGTATTTGTTTTCGATTGAATAAAAGCTACTGTTTCGTTCAATTTAGCTACATCTAAATTTTTCATAATTAAATTTTAACTCCATAAAAATTTCAGGAAAATTCTACAAAAGAAAATCCTAAATGCTATAAATGGACCATGTTAGTTCGTATAATTGTTTGTTTGTGTATTATTTAATGATAGTTTTGAAATGATTGAAGATAGTATTTTTCGTAACTGATCTGCTTCATCTAACAGAAAATCTCGTTCATCTGATTCATCAAAATGATGAAGCCAATAAAGAGTTTCTTTTGATTCTTTTCGAGCAATTTTCATTTTATGAATCAAATTATTTTCGCCTAATTTCTCATTGGCTTCAATGAAATTTGCGCCAAGTGCTGCACTCGAACGAATGACTTGTAAAATATAATCTTGATGAATAATATCTTGTTTTACTGTGCTACAAAAGGATTTGACATTTAGAGAAAACTCCAAGCATCTATTTTCTAATTCGTTAAAACTATTTACTCTAATATTCATTTATTGAATTTTCTCTTTGAAATTTAACCTTCTCTTGGAACAATTTGCGCCATCAAATCGGCTTCGCAAACCAATTTGTTTCCTACATAAGCTGTTCCTTTCATTTCGCAAATACCTCTTCTAATAGGAGATGTCAATTCTAATTTCATAATTAACGTATCGCCTGGAATGACTTTTTGTTTAAATCGTGCATTGTCAATTTTCAAGAAGTACGTATCAAATTTCTTCTCTGGTCCTCCTTGATTATTTAATACCAATACTCCACCCGTTTGTGCCAATGCCTCTAAAATTAACACCCCAGGAAAAATTGGATTATCAGGAAAATGCCCCGTAAACATGGGTTCATTAATTGTAACATTTTTTACTCCCACTATATGTGTATCGCTCAACTCAATAATTTTATCAACTAATAAAAACGGATAGCGATGAGGTAATAATTTTGAAACATAATTGCAATCAAAAATTGCAGGAACAGTTGGGTCATACACTGGCACATCCAACATACTCTTGTTCTTTTTGATATACTCTTTTATTTTTTTTGCCAAAGCCACATTGGCTTTATGTCCTGGTCGATAACCAATAATATTTGCTTTAATAGGATAACCGATCAACGCTAAATCACCCACAATATCTAATAGTTTATGTCGAGCTGGTTCATTTGAAAAATGCAATTGCAAATTATTCAAAATACCTTCTTGCACAACCTCTATATTGGGTTTATTAAAAATTGTTGCCAGCTTAGCCAACTCCTCTTTTTCTAAAACTCGATCAACAACCACAATGGCATTGTCTAAATCGCCTCCTTTAATTAAATTATTATTGAATAAATATTCAACTTCATGTAAAAAACAAAATGTACGACATGGCGCAATTTCGGTTTTAAAATCTTTTAAGCCTTTCAAATAGGCATGTTGCGTTCCAATAACATTCGAATTAAAATCAATCATTGTTGTGATTTTATATTCGGTGCTTGGTGTTGCAACCATTTCCACATTTTTTTCATCATCTGTATATGAAATATTAGTGTCAATAGATATGTAAATCTTTTTGGCATCTTGTGCCTCAATACCTACTTTTTCAATTTCATTTACAAAAGCAATGGCACTCCCATCCATAATCGGAATTTCCTCACCTGTTAATTGTATCAATGCATTGTCAACACTCATTCCTACTAAAGCCGACAAAATATGTTCAACAGTAGCTACACGAGCACCATTTTGTTCCAAAGTAGTTCCTCTTGAAGTATCAACAACTAAATCTACATCAGCTTTTATGATGGGTTGATTTGGTAAATCTACCCGTTGAAATTTAAAACCAAAACCAGCACTTGCAGGTTTAACGGTCATTGTACATTTAACGCCAGTATGCAAACCAACGCCTTCCACAATAAATTCGCTTTTTAATGTATGTTGAACAGATGGACTCAATTCTTTACTCATTGTTATATACTAATTTTATTTATTATTTTTTAATTCATTCAAAGCCTTTTCAAGCGCATATATTTTCTTTTGCAAGTCGGGCAAATTTCGATAAACGATTTGGCTTTTCAACGACGATTTATAGTCATAAGCAGGCGAACCCGTTAATGATAACCCTTTTTCTTTAATTTCTTTTGCAACTCCACTTTGCGCATTTATTTTAGTTTGATCAGCAATTTTTATGTGCCCAACAATACCAGCTTGTCCGCCAATCATACAATAATTGCCAATTTTAGAACTACCCGAAATGCCAACTTGCGAAGCAATTACGGTTGCATTACCTACTTCTACATTGTGTGCTATTTGAATTAAATTATCCAATTTTGCACCAGCCTTAATAGTGGTAGAACCCATAGTTGCTCTATCGATTGTACAATTTGCACCTATCTCTACATTGTTTTCAATGACCACATTTCCTATTTGAGGAATTTTTTGGAATGCACCATTTTCAAACGCAAAACCGAACCCATCGCTACCAATTACGGCACCTGCATGAATGATTACGTTATCACCAATCACACAATCTTTATATATTTTAACTCCGGCGTAAATAATGGTATTTTCTCCAATTTTTACATTATCTCCTAAATATGTATTCGGATAAATTTTAGCATTATCAGCTACAACCACGTTTTCACCAAGATATGCAAATGCACCAATGTATACTTTTTCACCCACTTTTGCAGTGGTCGAGATAAATGAAGGTTGCTCTATAATTTCTTTAGGTTTAGGCGCAGTGTGTTCTTCATAAGTTTTTAGTAACAAAGCAAAAGAAGCATAGGCATCTTTCACTCGAATTAATGTAGCCGACACCTCTTTTTTCAAGACCAAGGTATCATTCACCAATACTACAGACGCATTCGTTTTATACAAAAAATCTTCGTACTTCGCATTGGCTAAAAAACACAAATCCCCTTCTTTACTGTCTTCAATTTTAGCAATGGAATTGACCATCGCTTTTTCATTTCCAACTACTTCACCCTGAACCAACATGGCTATTTGTTGAGCCGTAAACTTCATAAAATTTCTATTGTATATTTAATGTGCAATGTAGCAAATATAATGTTTTTTTATGGGCACAAGCAAACCCTCACTGATTAAGGTATTTTCTACCTTTGTAATTTCTTTAATTTCGCCCGTTTTAAACACAATTTTAATCTTCTCATCGCCAGCACTGTAGGTGCTATTTGAGGTTACATCTTGTGTAAAATAATAGTCTAACAACGATTCATCCACCTTTAAATCATCTATTATTTTCGATTTTATTTCGGCAATTTCTGGTGCATTGGAGTCGCTCAAAAATTTTACTTTAAACAATCGTCTATCCAACAATCTTGCCGACAAGTCCGACAAAATTTCATCTTCATGCAAACGCCAAACTTTTAACGAAGCCACAATATCATAATCATCCAACGCTAAAAAGTTTTGCAAACAAGCCGAATTGGTTTTAAAATCTTCAAACGAAAACGGATTCGATAAAAAGAAATCTAAAAAAGGCGTTGCAAAAACGGCCTTGCCTTGCATGCGCAATTCTTTCGCACGTTTTAAAATATGCACCAACATCAACTCTGAGCTCAACACGGTTTTATGCAAATACACCTGCCAATACATCAGTCGACGAGCAATCAAAAATTTCTCAATTGAATGAATGCCCTTTTCTTCCACCACCAACTCATCATTAACGACCGTCAACATTTTAATGATTCTATCATAACCAATTACCCCTTCCGAAACGCCTGTAAAAAAACTATCCCGGGCCAAATAATCCAATCGATCCACATCCAACTGACTGCTCACTAATTGATGCAAAAAATGCTTTGAATATTGATTTGTAAAAATAGCAATGGCAAGTGTCAATCGCCCATTCATTTCATGGTTTAATTGCTCCATAATTAATAACGACAATTGTTCATGATTGACATCCACTATGGTATGCTCCAAGGCATGCGAAAATGGCCCGTGCCCAATATCGTGCAACAAAATAGCCACTTTTACTCCTTGTTCCTCTTCAGCCGAAATGGCAATTCCTTTTTGCTTTAACTCCTCAATGGCACGATGCATGAGGTGATAGGCACCCAAGGCATGATGCAACCGAGTGTGCACCGCACCCGGATAAACCAAAAAAGCCAACGCCATTTGTTTAATGCGTCGTAAACGCTGAAAGGCAGGATGCGAAACCAATTCAAAAATTAAATCATCCTCTATCGTTATAAACCCATGCACTGGGTCGTTAATTATTTTTCTCATAAAATACGAAGATAGTAATTTGTTGTTAGATGTACTTCCTGACAGTCAATACAGATAACTTTTTTATAAATCGAGGACTTAAACATGAATCATCGAAAACGAAAAAACAACAATTAAAGAAAAATTCAAGAACTATTAGGACATAAAAGCAGTAAGACCACCGAAATATATACCCATGTAAGTGTTAAAAATATTCAAAATATTAAGAGCCCATTCGATGAATTATGAAAAATGCTAATAATAAAATATTTACACTTTGATAACATTTATGGCACAAAACCTTTATATTTGTATGTAATTGTGCCACAGATGTTAATGAGCATTAACAAACGTGGCACATATAAACAAGTTAGCGTCAATTGCATGAAACCATACACGAAATGAAAATCGAACTATTTCTTTTTACAATTATTATTTTGACTTCTTGTAAAAACAAGAGTGTAGAAAATGATAATTTTACCAAAACAGAAACAAAAAAAGAAATAGCCATTTCACAAAAAGAAACCTTAAAAATCCCTATAAAAATATTGACATCTAATGACACTTTAAAATTAGTTGATAACATTAAGAAGGTTATAGAACTTGAGCAAAATACAGAGTATTCAAAGTTTGAAAAAATATTAAGATTACAACACCTTATGCTAAATGGGAAAAGTGATAATATTATATTTATTGAATTTGAATATGGTTATACAAGTGGAGCTTCATGGCCAGGAAAATGCCAATTATTTTTCACAGAAAACGGAAAATTAATTGGAAGAGTGGATGCTGAAAAATATAAATTTTTAAGAATTAACAAAACAGAGTTACCATACTTTTACACTTTGGAAACAACGCAACACGGTAATGGTGGACATAATTTATATAGAATAAGTAATGACACTTTAGAGAACACATTAGACGGATTTTCAGTTTATTTTTTAAGGACATATGATTCTGACGAAACGACTTCAATCAATGAACCTTTTGAACTCAAAATGAAAATAAGTGATTTTAATAATGATAAACTAAATGATATTTCATTTTCAGGAAAAATTATTAAATACGCAAAGAAATATCCAGTAGATTTTCAGTTTTTGTACAATAAGAAAACAGGACACTTTTCTGAAAAAGAAGACTACTGCAAGAAATATAATTTTATAGGACATGATTAAATAAAAAACTGCCCCTAACAACTAAGCTTTCGAGCGGTCTGAAAGACCTAGTATGAAAGCTAGGTTGATCCTCCGAAACTTTAATATTATTGAAATCCTCTGGCTTATTAATCTTCATAGAGTTTATACCCCACAACTCTGCTTATATAAGCTACCACAGAATCCTGTCACAATTTGACGTTTTTAAGTCTTCTATATCAGTTGTAAACCTTTAAGTGAGATGAATTTTATTGCTTCACAATGCTCTTCTGTTAAACCTATATAAGGACTTGTTTGCACCAAATTCTCTTTTATAAAATTGGGAAGTTCATTTAATGATTTGTCATCATCAATAATGACAAAAACTTCATCTACACTATTTAAATTAAACCAATTGACAATTTCATCTTTCCTACTAAGATTTTTTAAATTTTCAGGAAGTGACTTTATCTTTTTAATGTTAATACCTCTATTCTTGAAAATGCTTTTCCACTCTTCAATACTAAATTTTGCTTTATGCGACGTTGTGAGCATAATAGTGTCTTCTTCAGTTATCGAATTTTGAAGTGCAATAGTAGCCTTACTACTAAATGCAGGAAATCCATCATTTAAGAATTCAGGACTTTTCCAACCTTTTGCAGGAACCATAACACCATCTATATCTAAAAAGAATAACATAACGGGCAAATTTACGGCTTTATTTCAGCAATTCAATGATTTTCTCTATTGGAACATTGTTATAGTCAGCATCTTGTCTATTTCTTAGATTAACTTCTTCTTCGGTATCCCAATCGCCATCATCAAAACTAACTGTTTTCCAATCAATTAAAGTAGTTGCAGAAGTTGTAATCCACGAAATTCTGTCAAGCGGATATTTGGCTAAAAGTGATGCTACATATCGATGATGACCGTCACATATAAAGTTCCCATCTACTTTTATAGGAGGTATTTTTATATTAGCAGCCATTTTCTTGAAAATTCTATTGATAATTGGCAAAGACAACCTAGTATGGGTTGAGGCTAATTCAATTTCATTTTTACTTATAAATTCAACAATGATTTCTTTTGTAATTCTTTCCAATTTTTCAGTTTTTCAGTTTTAAAACATCAAAAATAAGAATTAAGGCTGAAATTTAAAGCACCTAACAACTAAGCTTTCGAGCGGTCTGAAAGACCTAACATGAAAACTAGTTTAAACCTCCGAAACTTTAATATTATTGAAATCCTCTGGCTTATTAATCTTCATAGAGTTTATACCCCACAACTCTGCTTATATAAGCTAACTGAGAATCCTGAGACAGTGACTTTGTGGAGAAGAAAGCAGCTTCAAAGCCAGACCAAACACTTAGAACACTTGCACTGCTGACCCTGTTTACGATAAAAATAAGAGCAAAAAAAAGACTAATTCAATACGAATTAGTCTTTTTTTTATTGAAGCTGAATTTTATTCAACAATTAATTTATCGGCAAATAGAATTTCTTTTGAATTAGCAATCAGAATGCTATAAGTACCACTTGAAATTCCTTTCAATGAAATATTCGTGTTTGATTCATTTATTTTTTGTGTTAACACCGTTTTTCCTGAAAGGTCTTTTATAAATATTGTCGTGTTTTTATAATGATTCATACTTACATGAACGTGCTGTTTAGCAGGGTTTGGATATAATTCGACCAATAGATTATCATCTGAATTAAAGAGAGTAACCAAATTACTGTATTTAGTTTTAAGGTCTTTATCCATTACTTTAATTCGGTAATAATTTTTTTCGTTTGCATTTTTTCGATCGGAATAATTAAATGTTTTTGTAGTGCCATTCCCTGTTGAGGCTTTTGTGTAAATAGTTGTCCATATTTTTAAATCATTGCTTTTTTGTAGATCATAAGTATATTGATCATTTTCTACTTCGTTGTTCGTCCATAATAAATCGTTGTTGACAGTACTCGATTTTCCTGTAAGTTTCAACTCTTCAAAAGCTAAAGGAATTTGTGCTGACCCAATATTCATTCGGATGATCAATGGTTTTGAAAATTGTGCCCCGAACGATTCTACATTTGCCCAATCTCCTGTCGGAGAACTTGGCCAATTTACCCACATTTTGCCTGTTGTAAATATTTCGTTCGTATTCCCAACTGTCACAGTTGAATCAAATTCAATAGCAGTTACCACATAAGTTCCTGCTGGTAAAAGAATATTACCCCCAAACAAAGGTTGAATAGCATCTAAAAAATTATTATCTGGATAAAGTAACGTGTCGGTTGAGGCTAAAATAGTGGTAGGTTTACCCAATGCATTCGTATTCCAAATGACACTTGCATAAGGTTTATTCGTATAGCCTCTTGTATAATAAGTTCGAATAGAATATAAATAAGCAGGGTTTGATAACGTAAATGAATTACCAATGTAACCCCCATTTCCGGCTCCAATTCCCAATGCACCTATTATAGCATCATCATCTCGAGCAAATTCAAAATTCAATATGGCAAACGATTTAGATATGGTATCGTTTATTAGATTCAAATCAATTTCATTTTGGGTATGAAAATATTTTATGGTGTAAGTGCCACTTACTGTTGGCACATAAGCCGCCATGTTAAATGAGCTTGTTGTTAATGGCCCTAAGGTTGGAATTGCAGTGCTCGATACAGTATGCACTAACACATTGCTTGCATCATAAACATTTGCAGTAAGATTAACATTGGTAAGGGCTACTGTTCCTACATTTGACACTACGCCACCTAATGGGATAGATGCTTGTGAAATCGGCATTTGGGTATATTCAGATGCAAGTCCAGAAATAACATTGGCATCATATACATCTTTCACAACTTTAATGTCATCAATTCCTAAAAAAAATTTATCACATGAGTTATTTCTAAATCCGATATACACCGTTTGTCCCAAATAAGCATTTAAATTTGTTGTTCTTGTGGTCAAACTTGTATCTTCTCCTACAGTTGAAAATAAAACAGTAGAATTAGTGAGTTGATTACCTATAATGCCTGTAGCACCGGTTGGAGGTGTTGTCATTATTCGCAATTCATAACCATCAGTTCCAGATATTTGAGGCAATGAAGCAGGACGAACAATAGCTATTGCTTCCCAACTTAATACAATATTTCCAGCAGTTGGTATGGCAATGGCAGGAGTCCACATAAAATCATTTGCACAGCCGCCTAAAGGTGAATAAAATGAGGTAGAAAAAGCAAATGTATCAGTAATATTACTACTTTGTATTCTTGCCCAAGCTTCTTGAGAAGAAAACCCCAATGTAATTAAGTTATCAACATTACTTAAGAACATATTCGGTGGAAAAGTATACGTTCCTGGTCCTCCACCAGTTAGTCCAGCAATATTATCAAACGTTTCTAAATAAAGAACTTGAGATTTTGCTTGTATTGAAAAAAGCAGAAATAAGGAATAAAATAAAAATTTTTGCACAGTTTATTAATTTTAGTGAAAAACGAAGATATAAATAGATGGATAATAAAATATACTTTCTGATGGCAAATTTCAAAAAAAAATAGTTAAACTCTTTATTATCTATATTTTACGTAATATTTAAATTATATGTATAATATAAGGAGTACTATTTATTCTGCTAATTTTCTCATAGATTTTATTTCGTCACAAAATTATAAATCCATGTTGGAAAAAAAATTCCGAGTAACTGGGCAGTAAGCTAAAAAACATTCATTTGTTGAACAATGCTCCTGACGATGCACGTCGGGGACAAGCAGCGCTCATCAACTCAGTTGAGTTTCATCCGATGACCCAAAAAAATGTTTTTGTTGAAACAATCAAAAAATAAGCTAAAAAGTATATTTTTATACCCTAAAAAGATTGAAAATCATAAACTTTTATAAATTTTATAAAAAAATAATCTTTTTTTCAGAAAATTAAACTACTTTTGCACTCCTAAAAATAAAAGGTTAATATGCCTACAATACAACAATTAGTAAGAAAAGGAAGAACTATTATTCGTGCAAAATCTAAATCTCGTGCGTTAGATGCATGTCCTCAACGTCGTGGTGTATGTACTCGTGTG
>CANHNT010000010.1 GCA_947461985.1 Bacteroidota bacterium
AAAATTGGAGAAACCTATAATATTGGAGGTCATAATGAATGGACGAATATTGATTTAATTCGATTATTATGTAAAATAATGGATGAAAAGTTAGGCAGGGAAAAAGGAACAAATGAAAAATTAATTACGTTTGTAACAGATAGAGCCGGACATGATTTACGATATGCAATTGATGCAACAAAATTAAAAGAAGAATTGGGATGGATGCCCAGCCTTCAATTTGAAGAAGGATTAAGTAAAACAGTAGATTGGTATTTAGACAATTCAGAATGGTTGAAAAATGTGACGAGTGGCGATTATGCGAACTATTATTCTAATCAATATAGTTTAGGAGTTTAGGGTTTAGAAGTTTAGTTAAAAATTTGACATGAAAATATATTCTTTTGAAAAATTAATTTGTTGGCAAAAAGCAAAGGAATTATCTAAATGGATATATAAACTAACATTAAACTTTCCACCAGAAGAAAAATTTGGAATTGTTTCTCAAATGAGAAGAGCTTCGATTTCAATTGCATCCAATATTGCTGAAGGAACTTCAAGAAAAACAAAAAAAGATCAAGCTAAATTTTCTATTATTGCATATAGTAGTACAATTGAACTTCTCAATGATTTAATAATCGTTTTTGAATTAAATTTTATTACAAAAAATGAATACGAAACTGGCAGAAACTTAATAGAAGAAGTAACAAGACTCATTTCATCATTACATAAATCACAACAAGAACTAAATCCTTAAACACTAAACTTCTAAACTAAAAGAAAATGAAAGGAATTATATTAGCAGGTGGCTCAGGCACACGATTATATCCAATAACAAAGGCAATTTCGAAACAATTAATGCCCATTTATGATAAACCCATGATTTATTACCCACTATCGGTTTTAATGATGGCAGGCATTAATGAAATTTTAATTATTACTACACCCGAAGACAATGATCAATTTATTCGACTTTTAGGAAATGGTTCTGAAATTGGTTGTAAAATAACCTATGCTAAACAAGAGGTTCCAAATGGGTTAGCCCAAGCATTTGTAATTGGGGAAGAGTTTATTGGAAATGATAAAGTAGCATTAATTTTAGGAGATAATATTTTTTATGGCAGTGGTTTAGGACGTCAATTGCAAACCCTGCAAAATGTAGTAGGAGGTTATGTGTTTGCATACCCTGTTTCTGACCCCGAACGATATGGAGTTGTTGAATTTGATGAAAATTTTAACGCAAAATCAATTGAAGAAAAGCCACTACATCCAAAATCGAATTATGCTGTTCCTGGATTGTATTTTTACGACAATAGTGTGGTTGAAATTGCCAAAAACCTAAAACCTTCAGCAAGAGGCGAATATGAAATTACAGATGTCAATAAAATTTATTTAGCGCAAGGAAATCTAAACGTTTCTGTTTTAGATAGAACAACGGCTTGGTTAGATACGGGCACGTTTGATAGCCTGCACGATGCCTCAGAATTTGTACGTGTTATTGAAAAACGACAAGGAACAAAGATTGGTTGTATTGAAGAAATTGCCTTTGTAATGAAATATATTAATGAGACACAATTGAAAAATCTCGGAGAGAAGCTTATAAAAAGTGGCTATGGTGACTATTTACTAAATCTTATCAAAAATTAATATAAATTTTGTTACTTTCGCATCAATCTAATTAATATGGATACAAATTACTTTGCCCATCCTTCTGCTATTGTTGACGAAGGATGTAAAATTGAAAATGGAGTTAAAATATGGCATTTTAGTCATATCATGCCTAATTGCATAATAGGTGAAAATTGTAATATTGGTCAAAATGTTGTGATATCACCTGAAGTTGTATTAGGGAAAAATGTAAAAATTCAAAACAATGTTTCTATTTACACCGGTGTTACCTGTGGAGATGATGTATTTTTAGGCCCGTCGTGTGTATTTACGAACGTAACAAACCCAAGAAGTGGCGTTAATAGAAGAGGTCAATATGACAAAACGCATGTTGGTAATGGAGCATCGATAGGAGCAAATGCGACTATTGTATGTGGACATGATATCGGTAATTTTGCTTTTATTGGAGCAGGTGCTGTGGTTACAAAAAACGTACCCGATTATGCCCTATTAGTTGGAAATCCAGCAAAACAAATTGGTTGGATGAGCGAATATGGTCATAAATTGTTGTTTAATAGCGATGGGATTGCCATTTGTGAAGAAAGCCAACAAGAATATAAATTAGATAACAATATAGTTACTAGAATAAAGTAATATTTTATGGGAAAAATAAAATTTGCCGTTATAGGCTGTGGGCATATTGGAAAAAGACATGCTGAAATGATTTCAAGAAATGAGGAATCAGAATTGGTTGCTTTAGTAGATGTAAAAGAAAAAAGTAAATTAGGGATTGAATCATTTAACGTTCCTTTTTTTAATTCTATTGAAGAATTATTAGCATCCGACATTGCGGAAACAATTGATGTAATTAACATTGCTTCTCCAAATGGATTTCATGCTGAACATGCACTTTTGGCATTGGAAGCTAAAAAGCATATTGTGGTTGAAAAACCAATGTCATTAAACAAACAAGATGCCGAAAAAGTTATTTTTAAAGCTTTACACGTTCACAAACAAGTGTTTGCAGTCATGCAAAACAGATATAGCCCACCCAGTGTTTGGATAAAAGACGTTATTGAAAGTGGCAAATTAGGTAAAATTTTCATGATGCAATTAAATTGCTATTGGAATAGAGACGATAGATATTATAAAGCAGATAGCTGGCATGGTAAAAAAGAATTAGATGGTGGCACGTTATTTACACAATTTTCTCATTTTATCGATTTGATGTATTGGTTATTTGGTGATATTCAGAATGTAAATGCACGATTTGCTAATTTTAATCATAGTCAATTAACCGAATTTAAAGAAGATAGCGGAGTTATTAATTTTGAATTTGTGAATGGTGGTTTAGGCTGTTTAAATTTCTCGACTTCTATTTGGGATAAAAATTTAGAAAGCTCAATGACTATTATTGGAGAACATGGAAGTGTAAAAATTGGTGGTCAATATATGGATAAAGTAGAAGTTTGTCACATTAAAGACTATGAAATGCCTGAACTAGCACCTACCAATCCTGGTAACGATTATGGAGCCTATAAAGGAAGTGCTGCAAATCATCATTACATCATTGAAAATGTAGTGGATGTATTAAAAAACAGAGCAACTATTACCACCAATGCACTAGAAGGCTTGAAAGTGGTAGATATTATTGAAAGAATGTATAAATAAGAAAGAAATGGATTTAACTAACTCGAAATGTTTAGTAATAGGTGGCGCAGGATTTATTGGGAGCTTTGTTGTAGCTGAACTGTTAAAAGAAAATGTAAAAGAAGTTGTTGTTTATGACAATTTTGCTCGTGGGAAAAAAGAATATTTAACAGAGTCTTTAAAAGATCAAAGATGTTCAATATTCCCAATTGGAGGCGACATTAGAGAAATTGATATACTTAATGATGCTATGAAAGGTGTCGATTATGTATTTTGTTTAGCCGCTATGTGGCTTTTACATTGCAAAGATTATCCAAGAACAGCGTTTGATGTAAATATTGCTGGTACGTTTAATGTGCTAGAAGCTTGTGTAAAAAACAATGTAAAAAAACTGGTTTGGTCGTCTTCGGCTTCTGTTTATGGAGATGCAGTTGAATTGCCAATGACAGAATCACATCCATACAACAACAAAAATTTCTATGGTGCTACAAAAATAGCTGGAGAAGCGATGGCAACAGCTTTTAACGACCGATATGGCTTAGAAATAATTGGATTAAGATATATGAATGTGTATGGACCACATCAAGATCAAACAGCTGCATACACTGGCGTAATTCCTATTATGCTGAATAAAATTGAAGCCAATGAAGCTCCTATAATTAATGGCGATGGAAGTCAAGCGTATGATTTTATTTACGTCGAAGACGTAGCAAGATGCAACGTACAATCTATGAAATCAGATCAAAAATTTGGATTTTATAATGTTGGGACTGAGATTCAAACATCTATTAAAGAACTTTGTGACTTAATATTGAACTTAAAAAACTCTGAATTAAAAGTAAATTATAAACCCTACAGTGAAGATGATGCACGTGCATTGGTTCAAAATAGAATAGGAAGCAAAGTAAAAGCCGAAAAAGAACTTGGGTTTGACTATAAATATTCTTTGAAAGAAGGTTTAGAAAAATTAATTGAATGGAGAAATAAAAACTATTTCTAACGATGTGTGGAATTTCTGGTATATTTAATTTAAACAAACAACCTGTTTCTCAGCACATATTAAAAAATATGTCTGATGCATTGGTACACAGAGGCCCTGATGGGGAAGGTTTGTTTATTGATGATTATATTGGATTAGGACATAGGAGACTTTCAATTTTAGACACTTCAAATAAAGCAGCTCAACCCATGCAATCAAAAGATGGAAATTGGGTGATTGTGTTTAATGGATGTATTTACAATTATTTAGAATTAAAATTAGATCTGCAATCGAAAGGACATATTTTTCATAGTACAGGGGATACCGAAGTGATTTGTGAAGGACTTGCAGAATATGGTATTGATTTTATAAAAAAGCTTAATGGTATGTTTGCCATTGCTGCTTGGAATAAATCCACAAAAGAATTATGGTTAAACCGAGATCGATTTGGAGTTAAACCTTTATATATTTTCATACACGAGGATGTCGTTCTTTTTGCCTCTGAGATTAAAGCCTTTTTGAAACATCCCTTATTTAAGGTTGAAGTAAATTTAAGTGCACTAAACGAATATTTTACGTTTCAAAATGTTTTTAGTTTTGATACTTTATTTAAAAACGTAGAAATGTTGCCTCCGGCTAACACCGTAAAAATTAATTTAGAAACGAAGAAAATAACGCATAATTGTTGGTGGGATTATAACTTTACGCAACCCGATAATTCAATGACATTAGAATTTGCTAAAACAGAAACGGAGAGACTACTTTCCAAAGCTGTTGCAAAGCAAATGGTGGCAGACGTTCCTGTTGGAAGTTATTTAAGTGGTGGAATGGATAGTGGCTCTTTAAGTGTATTAGCAAGTAAACATGTAGAAAGAATGTACACATTTACTGCAGGCTTTGAAATGAGTGAAGTACATGGTGTAGAATCTGGATATGATGAAAGAATTGATGCAGAATTAACTGCTAATTACATCAAATCTGAACATTATGAACAAGTAATCAATGCTGGTGATATTAAATGGAGTTTACCTAGAGTCATTTGGCATTTAGAAGATTTGAGAGTTGGCATGAGCTACCCTAATTATTACATAAGTAGGTTAGCATCTAAATTCGTAAAAGTATGCTTGCAAGGTACAGGTGGTGATGAACTATATGGAGGATACCCTTGGAGATACTATCGAGTTTTTCAATCCTTAGATCAAAAAGATTTTTTTACTAATTATTATGGATTTTGGCAACGATTGGTAAATGATGAAGATAAAAAACAATTATTTCAGCCCGATATATACGAAAGAATTGACATAGAAGCCCCTAAAAAAATATTTGAAAAGGTTTTTACGTTTAATGATCAATTAAAATATGCAACTCCTGAAGAACATATTCAAAACAGTTTATATTTTGAAATTAAAACATTTTTACCCGGCTTATTGTTAGTAGGTGATAAATTAGCGATGGCCAATGGACTTGAAGAAAGATTTCCATTTTTAGATAATGAACTCGTCGATTTTGCTCAAAAAATTCCGCTAAAATACAAATTGGCTAATTTGGAGAACATGAAAAAAATTGATGAAAACACAATTGGTAACAAAAGAAATTTATATCAAGAATATGATGATGGAAAAAATGTTTTAAGAATGGCTATGTCCGACATTTTACCAGAAAAAATCATTAACAGAAAAAAACAAGGATTTAGCGCTCCTGACGAAAGTTGGTATAGAGGCGAAAATTCTGGTTATGTGAAAGAGTTACTTTTAGGAAAAAATATAGCTTGTCATGAATTTATTTCACCAGCGTATATTGAAAAAATAATTTACGAACATTGTGAATTACGAATAAATCATCGTTTACTTATTTGGAGTTTCATGTCTTTCGAATGGTGGTGTCGTCTATTTTTGCATAATGAAAAAATAAATTAAACAACTTGAAAAAAAAAATAGTACTTATAGGAAGTGAAGGCTTGGTTGGAAAATCATTTCAAAAATTGTACTGCCAAAAATATGATATTGTAACGGTAGATAAACACAATTCGATTTCAGAGATTGAAATTGCGAAAGATATCGATTCGATTGTTTTTTTAGCTCAATCTGAAGACTATAAAAATCCAGAATTGACAGAAAATTTGTTTCAAGTTAATGTTGAATTATTATTTAACACCTTGTCTAGATTTAAAAATACAAATACTAAATTCATTCATTTCTCAACAGGCTCTGTTTACAAAAATAACCAACTTGATTTAAAAACAGATTCTCCATTGGATGATATGAGTACCAATCCTTATGTTTTATCTAAAATAATAGGTGAAAAATGTATTCAAGCATTTTCTAATGTATATCAATCAATAGATATTGTAAGACCCTTTTTTATTTATGGCCCTGCACAAAATGCCCAAATGCTATTTAGTGTGATGATTGATAAAATCAAAAAGAATGAACCGATTAAATTAAGTGGAGAAAAAGGATTAATATTCAATCCAATTTATTGCGATGATGTTTCAAAAATGATTGACATTTTAATAAATTCTACCGACTCTAATCACAAAATAGCATATCATAATGCTGCTGGAAAAAACATACATTCACTGCATGAAATGCTGACAATGGCTGCTGCTATTTTAGGGAAAACAACTAATATAGAAATTACAGGAAACCAAGACACCCAATTAACAGCTGAAGTGAATTCCTCGTTTTTTCAACTAGAAACTAATTTAGAAGAAGGTTTACGTAAAACGATATTGAATGAATAAAGATAAACTATTTTTTTTCGTACAAGCTTTACTAAGATATTTTCCTTATAAATTAGGTCTTTATCTTAGACAGAAATTATATCCCTATTTTTTCAATTCCTTCGGAAAAAATGTAAGAATATTTGATAGCGTAATCATTAAATATCCTAGCGAAATTTCATTAGGAAACGACATTACAATTAACCAATTTTGTTACATCGTTGGAAAAGGAGGATTGAATATAGGCAATGATGTAATGATTGGAGCAGCATCAAAAATGACTACAACCAGTCATGATTTTGAGAGAACAGATATTCCTATGCGTTTACAAGGTATTTCGTTTAAACCTATTGTTATTGAAGACGATGTTTGGATAGGATTTAATGTAGTTATACTAGGAGGTAGTGTCATCAAGAAAGGCAGTATTGTCGCTACTGGTTGTGTTGTAAATGGGATAGAATTTCCTATATTTGCAGTGATTGGGGGTACTCCTGCAAAACAACTAAAATCTCGTAATTACAACTAATGGGTTCTACCTTAAAAGTATTAATAATTAACAATGTAGCATCTATGCAGGCAATTACTGCAAATGCATTAAACAAAATAGACCATGTAGAAGCCACTTGTATTGCCTTTGGAACGCACAAATATATTTCTACTTTTCCATCTACAATTGAACTAAAGTATGTCAATAAAAAAGAAAACTTATTGTTGTATTTGTATTACAAAATAATTTCAATTTTTAAGGTTTATCAGTACATTAAACAATCGGCAATTGTTCATTATGTATGGACACCAATTTTACCATTTGCATTAGATTTATATTTTTGTAAATTTTTAAATAAAAAAATACTCGTTGAGTTTGTAGGCAGTGAAATAAGAAAACCATCCGTGTTATTTTCTTTTAATAAATATTATAAAAGCGTTTTTAGCAACGGATATGAGTATTATCAACTTGAAAAAAATAATGAATCTGAAAAAGTACAAAAAGTGTTTTCAAAATTCAATGCAATCCCTACTGTTTGTCCTGAAATTAGTTTGTTTATAAATAAAAAATTATTCCCAAAAAACTATTTATATATGCAACGATTAAATAGTTCAGATTTTATTCCAAATTTTCCTTTAAAGAACAAAACGAAACCTTTAATTATTCATTCGCCTTCAGCAACAATTGCAAAAGGAACGAATTATATTTTACCAATAATTGAAGAGTTGAAATCTGAATATGATTTTGATTTTAAATTGTTGCACAATATTTCAAGAAATGAAGTATTAGAAATTATGAAAGATGCCGATATATTATTAGATCAAATTATTTTAGGTAGTTATGGGTTAGCAACATGTGAGGCAATGGCATTTGGTAAACCTGTAATGTGTTATATCATGCCAGAAGTATTTGAAGCTGGATTGGATAAAAATTGTCCTATCGTAAATACCAATCCAGATAATTTAAAAGAAAATCTAATCAAATTGATAACAAATCCTGCGTTGCGACACAATATTGGTATTGAATCTAGAAAGTTTGTAGAGAAATATCATAATGCAGATACTATTGCTAAAGAATTAGTTGAAATTTATAGAACAGAATTAACTAAATAAGGATTTTGAAAAAACTTTTATCCCAATTATTAGGCGAAAGCGCCATTTATGGAATTAGTAGTATGGTAAGTAGATTTATATCTATTTTTTTAGTCCCTATTTATACAGCTTTATTATTACCAGATGATTATGGAAAATTGAGTTTAGTCAATTCTACATTTTATTTTGTAAGCGCCCTTGCTGTTTTTGCAATGGACAGTGCATCTGCAAGATGGTATTACGACACGGAAGATTTAAATGAAAAAAAATCAATTTTTGCTAGTTGGTTTTGGTTTCAATTTTTCACTTCATTCATTTTATGTTTAATCATTGTTTCTTTTTCTACAATATTTGGCAACTTAATTTTAAAAGAGCAAAATCAACAACTCCTTTTTATCATTCCTGCCATTGGATTAATCAGCAGTATTTTACCAACAATGATATCTAACTGGTTGCGATATCAACGAAAAGCCTTTCATACCGTCATTTTTACTTTATGTAATGTATTACTAAATATCGGATTGAATATTCTTTTTGTGGTGCACCTTAAAATGAATGTGAAAGGCATTTTATTAGCATTGTTAATCAGCAATAGTTTGGCAAGTATTTATGTACTTACAATATTAAAAGATTGGATTCCTTTTCGCTATTTTTCTAAACAAAAATTAGTAGAAATGCTAAAATATGCAATGCCTTTAGTACCTACTGCTTTTGCATTTTGGATTCTAAATAGTTCTTCTACTTTTTTAATTAATTATTTTCATAACAAAACAGAAGTAGGATTATTTCAAATTGGCAGTATGGTTGCATCGGCTGTGGGAATGGTTGTTGGTGCTTTTCAAATGTCATGGGGACCATTTGCTTTTTCAATCATAGAAAAACCAGAAGCTAAAAATGTATTTTCATTAGTGCTAACAGCATATAGTGCTTTAATGTGTACGGTTGCTTTAGGCGTAGCCCTATTTGCAAAAGAGTTATTAATATTATTTACAAATGCTAAATATTATGATGCCTATATTGTAGCTGGCATTTTAGCTTTCAACAGTATTATTTATGGATATGCTTATATCGCTGTAATCGGTTCTAATATCAAAAAAGACAATAAACCTTTAGCTATTTCCATTTTTTTAGCTTCAATTATAACAACCCTATTTTACTTTTTTTTAGTCCCCAAATTTGGGAAAGAAGGTGCAGCGTTAAGTACCTTTTTAGGCTATATTATTGTCCCATTATATCTATTTAACCGCTCTCAAAAACATTGGCATATCCCTTTCAACTTTGGATTGTCTCTTCTAATATTCTCCTTAGCGATTGTTACATTTATCGTTTCAATTCAATTAAACGAGAACATTATTTCTTTAAATATTATATTCAAAAAACTAAGTTTATATATTTTTTACGTATCTTTAATCTTGTTAATTATTTTTCTAAAACATCCAACTTTGAAAAAATACCTACTGAAAAAGAGTTAATTTTATAAACAATATGGTCATGTTATGCAAAAAAATAAAATCCTTATCCTTTTACTTTTTATATTTCCATTTAAAATAAATGCACAAATAACAGCATCTGACAGTATTTTTTTAAACTCAATATTCACTGAATCACTTTATATTTCTCCTGGTTCTTCTCCTGGGACTTGGTATTTAAATGATTCAATCGCTACTGTTTCAGATTTATATAATTCCATAAATAATGAATTTAAATTTTATGATTCAGAATTTCCAAACTGTTATAAAAATATAACAATTGCGAACAACATGGTAAAAGACAACATTGTGAATCCAACAATGAATTATTATTTTACTAATTTCGGAAATGCATACAAACAAATTGATCCAATTTACTATTTAAATTTTTCGTTGAATAGTAAAAGTACTAAATCCTATTTCACCTATTCTCCAAAATCTACTAATTCGAGCGACAGTGTTGCTTTTCTAGTAATTCCGGGATCTAATAATAATCAGACAACTGAAGTTATAAACGGTGTAGGTTATCATAATATCAATTGTTATGTAAAAAACTATTTAGAAACAATTGGGGATACTTATATTTATACTAAACCGGGTGAAGATTTTAGAGCTTTAAAACGAAAAAATAATAAATTAAATACGGGCGATTATTATACTCCCGGGGCACCTTCTTTTTTATATAATTACCTCAATTCAAATAATAAGCCATATGGTATTAACTATTTAATTGAGTGTATCGCCTTAATCAAGTATTTGAATAAAAAATATAAAAAAGTAATTTTATTAGGTTGTTCACAAGGCGGTTATGCAACATTATTAACCTCAATGAATTCAACTATAGATGCATCTGTAATATCCTCAGGTTATAGTATTAATTTTGACAATTCTCCTACTGATATTTATGCATTACAGCAAAATTTCGGAAATTTAACAACCAATTTATCTGACACCGCTGTAAAAAATGGTCTTAAAAAAAACAATGCCGAGTTTCTTTTTTCTTGGCCTAATTTAGATAGTTATTGGTATCAACTTGAACATGATTCACATCCTACTCAAATTTATTTAACAGGATTAACTAATTGCAACTATTATTACAATTATACCTATCATTCTTTTCCTCAATGCGCTAATTTGGATACTTTTATTAATCGAGTTTTATTAAAACCAAAACCTTTTGTAAAAATTATTGATTCGCTTTGCAACTCTGATTCTGTAATATGCGCTATTAACTTTACGGGGATTCCTCCTTTTTCCTTTGATTTATACAAAGATTCAATCTATTTTAATTCTTATTCTACAAATACTAAGTCTCTCAATATTTCTATTTTCCAAAATGGAATTTATCAAATTAAAAATTTAGAAGATGCTGGTTCACAACCTGGTTTTAAAAGTGATTTTTTCACCATTAAAAAAAATAACAAAATAAATTTCACATTGCTGAGCAAGTCATTTGATTGTGATAGTCAAAAAACAAAAATATCTTTAAAATTAAATGGAACACCCCCTTGGAATTTAAACTATAATTTTAATACCTCAATTTATAATGTGGTCACTAATGATAGTCTAAAAAAAATATATTTACCAAATGGAAATCTAATATTAAATTCTGTCACAGATAGTAATTTATGTTTTAAAACAATTAACACGTATTTAAATTTAAATGAAGTTGCAGTAGACATCAATTTCTCGACTCCGCAGTACATTTGTGATAGCAATAAAACAGCCATTCCCCTTCTACTTTCAGGGAAAGCACCATGGAAAATTATATACAAAAAAAATAATACTCCTTATACAATTATAACTTCTTCAATTAATTATACAGTATTCTTATCGAATGGATCTTACTTATTTGAGAGTATTTCAGACTCCAACAATTGTTCTAAAATAATTAATCAAATTTTCAATTTTAATTATCAACCGCTTTCTTATTCAATTACAAATCCTATTTACAATTGTGACTCAAATAAAGCTAAAATAAATTTTACACTCATTGGCAATCCACCATTCACTGTTTATTACAGAAAAAATAATGCCCCACAGTCGTTTTCAACTTCACAATTTTCAGTAGATAAATATTTTAATAATGGGTACTATATTTTTGATTCTATAAAAGGTGCAACTTGCAGTAAAAAAATTTCACCTGCTATTCAACATTATTTTTACTACAATTCAATTAATTTTTTTGCCACAAGTCCTTTATACATTTGTGATTCTAACAAAGCAAAAATAAATTTTACAGTACAAGGTAATCCCCCATATACAATTTCTTATTCTCAAAACGGCGTTGCCAATCAATTTGTAACATCTCAAAATACAATTGATAAATATTACTCAAATGGCATTTATAATTTTTCGAAAATAACAGACGCAACTCAATGCAATCTTAATTTCAATGTCTTAAAAAATATTAATTTTGATTCGTTGGGTTACCAAATGAGTATTCCGATTTACAATTGCGACTCAAATAAATCTAAAATTAATTTTGAGTTTCAAGGCAGTTCACCTTGGACTATTTATTACAAAAAAAACAATATACCCTTCTCTCTAACTTCTACAAACTCGTCAATGGATGCATTTTTCGATAACGGAAACTACAGTTTTGATTCTGTTAAAGATGCAACTTGTTTTAAAATAATTTCACCTAGTATTCAACATACATTTAATTATACTCCAACCAACACAAGTATCTCTACTCCATTTTATAATTGCGATTCAACTAAAACGTTTATTCAATTTACCTGTCAAGGCAATTCACCTTATACGGTCTATTATACTCAAAATGGGATCTTAAATCAATTTACTACTTACAGTGGTTACACGAATAAAGCACTCAATAATGGTTTATATTATTTCATTCAATCTATAGATAGTTTAAATTGCAATGCACCAATAAATCAAATTCAGAATATTAATTATCAACCATTAAATTATTCGTTTGCTGATCTTGGATTTAATTGCGATTCAAACAAAACAAAATTAAATATCACTTTATCAGGAAATTCACCATGGACAATTTTTTATCGAAGAAACAATATTCCTCAAACTATTTCTACAAGTAATACCAACAATAATTTTTATTTCCTTAATGGAATGTATGAATTTGATTCTATCAAAGATGCGACCTGTACAAAGCCAATTAATCCTAGTATTCATTATAATTTTAATTACAGTCCTATCTCTGTAAGCACCCAAAATCCTATTTATGACTGTGACTCGAATAAGGCATTTGTTCAATTTAATATCACCGGTAATCCTCCTTTCACATTAAATTATACGAAAGATGGAATAATTAATAACATGACAACCTCTTCTAATTATTTTAATCAATCCTTCCAAAATGGATTTTACTATTTTATTAAAGTAACCGACAATACCAATTGCCAAACACCGATAAACCAACTCAATCATATTCTATTCGATACCTTAAATTACAGGATTGATTCGCCTACATTTATTTGCGATTCTGTAAAAACAAAATTTCAATTTCATTTTCAAGGGAATGCTCCTTGGACTGTTTTTTATCGCATAAACAATTCCCAAAACTCTTTCACAACAAGTGATCCCGATTATTCTTTTTTGACCACAAACAGCACATTCAATTTTGACTCTTTAAAAGATGCCACTTGTTCGAAAATAATGAACCCTGCGCTTGATTACACAATCAACAATTCCTTATTGAATGTAATAATGGATACGCCTATGTACGACTGCAATGTAAACAAAGTTAAAGTACATTTTCAACTTCAAGGCAATGCTCCTTGGCAAATTCATTACTTTAAAATAGGCGTCCCTACAATATACAATACCTTTACCACCTATGCCAATAATTATGATGCCTATTTCACAACGGGTAATTATATCATAGACAGTATTACCGATAACTCGAATTGTACAAAGGTTTATAATACTTATGTTGATAATAGTTTCAGTCCAATTGGTTGTGTAAAAACAGCTACAATTTACAATTGCGATTCTAATAAAACTCAAATTAATTATCAATTATTAGGAGATGCCCCATGGACTATTTCTTATCTCAATATTGATTCAAACACTATACATCAAGAGTACACAAGCTCTAATAATTTCAACTTGTTTTTAAATAATGGGAATTATGTAATTCTATCGCTAACTGATTACAAATGCACCAAATTAATTAATGACACCCTGCATTTAAATGTTCCAAAATTAATTTCTACGATTTCGGCCGAAGCAGTTTCTTGTGATTCCAATAAAATGTATGTAATTATTAAAGCAACCTCTGGCAATCCTCCATATTATTATAAATATTATAAAAACAATATCCTTCAAACTAAAACTTCGTATTTTCCTACAGACACTTTTTATTTAGAAAACGGAGCTTATTTTTTTGAACGAATGTGGGATTCAATTGGGTGCGAAATTATTTTCAATAAAAATGTGGTGGTTGAATACAATCCTTTCTTTTTAAATAACATCACCAATAAATACAATTGTGAAAAAGACAGCACCTTAGTAAGTTTTGATATTTCTAATTACGATGATGTCTATTTACAATATACCAAAAACAACAGTCCTGTTTCGTCTTTAAATATTGATTATAACATGCAAGATTTTTATTTTTCTAATGGCACCTATCATTGGATAAATATTATGGATTCTATTGGTTGTACTAAATCGATTGATCAATATTTAGAAATAAATAATGAACCGATTCAAATTAATAAAGATTCTTTGATTAAGGATTGTGAAAACCGAGAATACACCTATCAATTTTCGTTTGATGGAAAATCTCCTTGGAAAGTAAATTATAATAAAAACAATATTTTTCAAACTGAAACATTTTTTAATGAAAATAATAATTGGACAATTCCTGCTGGAAAATATTATTTCATAAATGTGACCGACAGCAATTTATGCTCAATGGATATTCTGCGACAAGATACGCTGACTCAATTCTTGAGCCAAAACCCTATTATTGAATATACCAATAACAGAATTACAGCTACACAAATCCCATATAATTATACTTGGTACAAAGACAATGTAATTATTCCAAATGAAAAAAGCAATGTCATTAACCCTTATGGTAATGGTGTTTATGCTGCTTCTACGTTGGACAGTGCTGGATGTATTTATTACTCAAATAAAATCACCCTTAATTTCCCTGAAGACATTAACCTTTATCCGAATCCTTCGAGTGATCAAGTAAATATTACAGTCAACGCAAATTATGGTGATTATTGGGAATATACGTTACATGATATGTTTGGCAATCAAATCGCACATGAACTAGTTTCATTCCCTTACAAAGAAATCAATATAGAACACTTGGCAAAAGGAGTATACCACTTTGTTATTGAATTTTCTGTTGGATTTAATGCTGATAAAAAAGTCATCCGATTTATGAAAAACTAATCTTAAGTCCTCATAATAGGCATCCTTTATTTTTTCAACCTTTCTTAATTCCAACATTTCCAATACATTATTCGGCACGCGATAGCTTTTGGGTACTTTTTTAATATCCATTTGATTGATAATTTGTCTCAATAATCGTAGGAGGTTTTATATTACACCCTATCTTTGCGCCATGAATTTTCAACGCAAAAATTTATCCAACGAAGAATTAATTTCTATTTATAAGGAACTTCTGTTACCTCGTATGATAGAAGAAAAAATGTTAATCCTTTTACGTCAAGGTAGAATTAGCAAATGGTTTAGTGGCATTGGTCAAGAAGCAGTGGCTGTGGGTGCTACCCTAGCCTTGGATGCCGACGAATACATTATGCCGATGCACAGAAACCTGGGCGTTTTTACAGGTCGTAATATGCCATTAGATAAACTATTTATGCAATGGCAAGGACGAAAAGAAGGCTACAGCAAAGGCCGTGAGCGCAGCTTTCATTTCGGTAGCAATGAGCATCATATTTGTGGAATGATTTCACACCTAGGGCCTCAATTGGCTATTGCCGACGGAATTGCCCTAGCCCACAAATTACGAAAAGAAGAAAAAGTTTCATTGGCTTTTACCGGAGACGGTGCCACCAGCGAAGGCGATTTTCATGAAGCGTTAAACGTGGCTGCTGTTTGGAAACTTCCTGTTATTTTTATTGTTGAAAACAATGGTTATGGCTTAAGCACACCCAGCGAAGAACAATTTATTTGCAAACAAATTGCCGACAAAGGCATTGGCTATGGCATGAAAGCCATTACCATTGATGGAAATAACATTTTAGAAGTTTACCAAGCCGTTAAAGAAGCTCGTCAATATTGCATTACAGAGCAAAAACCAATCTTGATAGAATGTATGACATTCCGAATGAGAGGACATGAAGAAGCCAGTGGCGTTAAGTATGTACCTAAAGAACTGTTTGAAATTTGGGGCAAAAAAGACCCACTTACGAATTACGAAAACTTCTTATTAAACGAAAAAATTATCAGCACGCAAAGCGTACAAAACCTTCGGGATGAATTTAAGATTTACATCGACGAAAGTCTTGAAAGAGGTTTTGCAGTTTCTCACATTACACCCGATACCCAAGAAGAAATACAAGATGTTTATGCCCCTCATATTGCGCTTCAAAATCCTCCTTTGGAAGGCAGGGCTG
>CANHNT010000011.1 GCA_947461985.1 Bacteroidota bacterium
AATAGTACATGCTTTAAAATACAAATCTATATCCTCAACAAAACCAGCATAAATAATATTTTTATCTTGATACTCTTTTAGTTCATTCATTGTTGCAGGAAGTCCTTTGCCACAAATAATTATTTTATATTTATAATTGGATGCAAGTAAAATAGGATTAATTTTTTCAATAATAGTTAAAACAGCCTCCAGATTAGGTTTGTACCCTAACGCACCATTAAATAACAAAATATGTTCGTCCTCTTTAATGTTGTGTTTTTCTTGAACGAATTGTTTAGATGCCAACAGCTCATTTTCTGTAGGCAATGCATTTAGTGCTGTTCCATAAGGGATAACAATGGCTTTTTTTTCAGAAATTTGGTATTTTTCAACAGCATATTGCTTGTCAAATTCAGTGATAAACCAAATTTTGTCAGCATTTTTGTACGCCCATTTTTCATAATACCACAATAATTTCCACCAAGGTTTACCTATGCTTTTGAAACGTTCGCTTTCAATATTATGCGAATGAATAATGGTTTTGAAAGTTGTAAAATGGTTTATTAAAAAAATAAGCCAAGCATAATAAGGATGTTCAAATAAAATATGAGTAGCATTTTTTTTGGCAGCCATTTTTTTTAATTGAAAAAATAAAAATGGGTTTATATACCTGAAAGTTGATGTTGAAATAGTATTGATGATTTCAAAATCTTCTTCTGAATGATTTTCAGTGATGGTAAATGCAGTAAGTGAAATTAACTTGCTCAGCGACCGATAAAATAATACGATAGCACGCTGTCCACCCATGTTTGGTGGAAAAACTTTATACGGAATTAGGGAAAGAATTTTTGGGGGCTTACTCACAAATAGGGTACTAAAAATAGTTTACACGTATATTAAAATAAAGTTTTATAGGTTAGATTTTTTTTCATCAATCGATTTATATAAACCCAATCCAAAAACCAATAATACTAAAACACAACCTATTATTGAAATAGGTTCAGTCGTTTTTAGAACACTCGGTTTAATTTCAAATTCAATTTTATGTTTGCCAGAAGGAATCATCAAGCCTCTTAAAACATAATCTGTTCGAATAATTGGAGTTTCTTTTCCATCAATAGTTGCTTTCCAACCACCATCGTAATAAATATCACTAAATACACCAAACCCTTCATTCGTATTATTGCTTTCAAATGAAATTTTGTTTAATCCATATTGGGCTAATTTTATTGTTGCTGTAGAATCTTTTATAAATGAAGTTTTAGATACTAATGGTTTAAAATTTTCACGAACAATTGCGGTTTCTTTTGGTTTGAAATTACCGGCAACTTTAGCTGTGTCAAATAGATTTGGGGCATTTAAAGCTTCCATTTCTACATCAGCTGAAGGAACAAATTGAATTGTGTTTATAAACCATGCATTTCCACAGGCTTCCGTATTGGGAACAACTTGTGATTGACCTTGACCAGTGGGAACAATAAAGTATTTTGTGTTTAGCATATTGTATACTTCTTTATTATTATGAGGTGTTCCTGGTGTCATCTGCATTTCAATTAAATCTTGATACATTTCAATTTTTGCAGGATGATAGCCTCCAACCATTTTGTGATAATAAGATGGTTTGGCATCATTATACGTATTTACAGAAAAATCTTGTACACGGTAATATGGATCTTTGTCCTGTAAAATTTGTGTATCAACAGTTCGAGGATTGAAATTTTGAGCGGCAATTTCTGATTCTTCATAAACATTCGGATTGCTAGGGTTTAAATATCGTTGACTAACATTGTATAAATCAAAAAAAGTTGCTAGTATTAAAATTAATATGGCAACTTGGCTTTTTATTTTATTTAATAAAAATGCCATAATCGTACCTGCTGCTATTAATATAAATAATACTGAACGAATTCCGTCTTTCATAGCAACAGTTGCTCTGTCGCTAATAATTGCATCTAGCAATGGTTGTGCTTGTGATCCACCTAATTGTTCTAATAATTGTCCGTCTCCTTGTCCTTTGAAATCAAAAAAGAAACCAGCACCAACACCTACAATTAATGCTAAGCCTGCTGTTATTGCAGTTGAAATTTTTAAAAATTTCATTGCAGATTTTTTGTCAATTTTTTCAGAAAACAAATCATTTAAAGCCCAAACGCCGAGCATTGGGAATAAAAACATAGGGATTGAAAGTGCCATACTTGGTGTTCTAAATTTATTATACATTGGTAAATGATCGAACAAAAAGTAGTTGAAACTACTGAAGTTTTTACCTAAGCTTAATAAAATAAAAAATAGAGAGGCTATTGCAATCCACCATTTGTGTGGACTACGAATGACAAACAAACTAAAAATAAATAAGAAAACGATAATTGAACCAAAATAAATAGGGCCACTTAAAAATGGCTGAGGCCCCCAATATAATGGGAGTTGTTTTGCAAAACCTTCTGCTTGTTGGTCTCCAGCTCTACTTTGAACATAGTCATAAGCAGCGCCTCCTTGCAACTCTTCACTGCTTCCACCACCATAAAGACGAGGTATTAATAAACTAAATGTTTCCCCAACACCGTTACTCCAACTAAATGCATAATCTTTATCTAAGCCTCCACTAGGTTTTGCAGTTCCTTTACGAGCAGTTAATTCACTTTGCCCACCACGAATTGTAGATTTACTATATTCTTTAGTTAATAAATTGGTAGACAATGTAGGCAATAATGCTAAAATTGTACAGCCTAAAATTATGCCACCTTGTTTTAATAATGCAACAAATTTATTATCTAAAAAAGATTTAATAAGCAATGTAATTGCAAATATTGCCATTAATAGTATCATGTAATAAATAATTTGCAAGTGCATAGATGAAAACATTAAGCACAATGAGAGCGTTAAAATAGCGATGCCTGGCCACGTTCGATTGTTAATTATATTAATCATTCCACCAACAGCTGCTACAGCAAACGCAATTGTCATTATTTTTGTATCGTGCCCTGCACCAGCTAATATTGGGTTGTAAGAACTAAAGGTGAACGCAATTGCACCTAAAATTCGAGCCCAAAATTTCCAACCTAATGAGGTTCCTAAAACATAAAATGCGATAAAACATAAAAGCAGTAAACCAAAAGGTCGTGGAAATAAATCCAAGGTTTTAAATAAAAATGTTGCTATGTAATTACCGTATCCATTTCCACCATAGGTAGTATAAGTAGGCATTCCACTGAACATGCTATTACTCCAATAAATTGGACCTCCATGAGTTTCATACCATGCTTTTGATTCTTGACTCATGTATTGCCAACTTAAATTATCGTGGCTTTGTAATACTTTCCCTTGAAAAATAGGATAGCAGAAAAAGCAAGTTAAGATAATAAATATGGCAATGGCAATGCCATGTTCCTTTAAACTAGATAATTTCATTGTATATACGATTAGAATTAAGTTGTAAATATATGAAAAATGACATAGTTTTTCTCATACTTTTAAAAGAGAAAGACAATTACTAGTAATTCCTTGGTATTGAAATTTTATTGTAACAATTGTAGTTTTTGCCTGATTTAAAAACGAGTTGTCTCATTTTGTGAATTATTTATATTTAAAACTTATAATTATATTTACACCAAATTTAGTAAATGAAAAAATGTTGTCCAATTTGCAAGAGTATATCAATTGAAATGCTTTTTGAATCCCATGTACCTGTTTTACAAAACAGAGTTTATGAATTAAAA
This sequence comes from Bacteroidota bacterium, assembly GCA_947461985.1. Taxonomy (GTDB): domain Bacteria; phylum Bacteroidota; class Bacteroidia; order Chitinophagales; family Chitinophagaceae; genus OLB11. Next base: position 3,696 of record CANHNT010000011.1, read on the forward strand.
AAAGATGCAGTGGATTGTAAACAAGGCATTATTAATTTGGCCCATTGCAATGATTGCAATTTTTCGTTTAATGCTAGTTTTGATGAAGCTAAAATAGTTTATGATGAGGAATATGATAATGCCGTTCCTTCTAAGTTATTTGCAGATTATTATCTTTCCATCGGACAATATTTATATAAAAAATATGATCTTGAAAATGGGGTTGTGTATGACATTGGTTGTGGGAAAGGCACTTTTTTAAAAATGCTTTGTAATTTATATCCTAATATTAAAGGTATTGGAATTGATCCTAGTTATGAAGGGGATTTAAACCCGATGAAAAATTTAACGTTTATTCGTGATTTTTTTAAACACGAACATGTTACTGATGCACCAAATTTGATTCTTTCTCGTCATGTATTTGAACATATAGAATTTCCTAAAGATTTCTTAGAAATTATCAGAGAACCAATAACAAATTATCCAAACGTGCCTGTATTTATTGAAGTTCCTGATTTTAATTGGATTGTTGAAAATAAAACATTTTGGGATTTGTGCTATGAACATTGTAATTATTTTTCAGAAAAATCATTGTCTGAGGTTTTCAATCATTCATGGTCCCAACTTACAAAAATTACTAAAAGTTTTAATGATCAATATTTGTGGGTTGAAGGTATATTTAATCCAACGAATGAGCTTGAAACGATTTTCCATCCTTTTGAAATTAATAATAAAGGCATTTATGAATTTATTGATTCAATTCAATTAGCCAAACAAAAGGTGCTGCAATTAATTTTAGATTATAAATCGAAAGACTATAAAACCGTTGTGTGGGGTATGGCAACAAAGGGTGTTATTTTTACAAATAATATAGATGCAGATGCTACACTCATTGATTTTTGTATTGACATTAATCAAGAAAAGCAGCAAAAATTTTCGCCAATTTCTGGACACCAAATTCAATCACCAGATGTTTTATCAACGCTAACAAATCAAAAACTCATTATTACCGTAATGAATCCAAATTATGTTGATGAAATAAAAGAAGCGGTTCATGCATATTCCAACGATGCTGTTTTTATGGATGCACATGGAGTTCTTATTTGATGCGAATTTTTATTGAATGAATTAAAAATTTCAGATTAAGCAAAATAAAAAGACTGACTTGAATTGTTCCTTTTGTAAAAATTGAATATTTCTTTTTAAATATAGGCTCGTTAAATAAATATTTGACAATTTGAAGTGCCGTATAGGTTTCAAAAAATAGTTTTTTTATACCTTTCAATTGCCATCGACTGGTCATTTTTCCTCTCGAAGAACTACCACCATCATCTGATCGTTTTATAGTAATAGAATCAAGTACTTGAATTTTGCCCAGTAATGCAGTTCGAGCTACATGATTCCAATCACCAGCAACATGATTTTGAATTGGGTTCATGAATCCAAGATTATTTCGATAAACACCATAAAAAACACCATTTTTATATACGTTTCTAAAGTATTTAAATAATCTAAAAAATGGATTATTGTTTGATAATTCAATTCGATTTTCTTTAAATAAAAGTTGTTCTCCTTTATAATATGCTGAGACGCCAGAGCATAAAACATAATCTTGATGTAATTCTAAAAATGAAACACACTCACTGATGTAGTTATTGTCAAAGTCATCATCATCAGCTAACCACATAAAATAGTTCCCTTTTGCTTGATGAAATACAAAATTAAAATTAGGTTCAATCAAAATATTTTCCTTTTGAGTAAAAAAAATAATACGAGCGTCTATTGTAGAATAGTGCTCTAAAATTTTTTGAACATCCGGATTGGTAGAACAATTATCAGAAATAATTATTTCTAAATTCTTGTAACTTTGATTAGATAAATATTTTAATGCTTTTTCTAGACCTTCTGGACGATTGTAAGTAGGAATTCCAATAGATACTAACGGCTGCGAATTCAATTTATTTAACTTTTTTTAAATAACCACTAGGAGCAACACTTATTAAAAGTTTATTGTCTATTTCCTTATTAATTTCAAAACTATCATCCGTTTTTAAATATTCAAAAACAGCTGTTTTAGGATTGTTTCCAATATCCCAAGGTCTATCATACATTCCTTTAGGCATATCTTCAACAATAGTATCAAACACCACACAATAACTGCCAAGTGTAACTAATGGAGCATATAATTTTAATTCTTCTAAAACATGTTCATGGGTATGGTTACTATCTAAACAAACCATCACAGTCATTCCTGGTTGTATATAACTAGCTGCTTTTGCTACAATTTCTGTATCAATAGCAGAACCTTGAATCATTTTTATTCTTTTAAACATTGGATGCGCTTCAATTTCTTTTTTATTGTGCTCACGGATGTCTATATCTATTCCAATTACTTCACCTTTGCCAATGAGTTCCATAATAGAGGCATAATATATTAATGAACCACCATGTGCAATTCCTGTTTCAATAATTAAATCTGGTTTTATGTTCCAAATCAATTCTTGCATAGCAATCATATCCTGTGGATATTGAATAATTGGACGTCCCATCCAAGAAAAATTATATGAATAAAGTGCTTTGTTTGATGCAATATTAAAGTCAGATGCAGCTTTTTTTAGTTCAACATTATTTTCATAAGTAGCAATTCTGTCTTTACATTCTAATTGAAATTGTTCTATTGGATTCATTGTTTATATATTTTTTAATTTAGTATTATCGCCCCAAAATGAAAATGGTTCATAATCGGGGTAGGGATAAAAACCCAAATTTAGTGAAATTGTTTGTTTTGTATCAAGTAAATATTTTTTAACTAAATCTATTATTTTAATTGGCTCATTACTGCAAATATTAATTATTCCTTGTGTATTATTATGTAACGAAACTTTTATAATATTTTTTGCAATTTCCTCTATCGATAAATAGTCTCTAATTTGCTCACCTAAACTCATATTAAACACACTTTCATGCTTGTTTATTGCATTTTGTAATTGAGATAATATTGCATTTTCATTTTGCCCTTTACCATACATATAAAATAACCTCATCCATTTAAACTTAAATGAATGCTCTTGTTGTAATTGTTCTAAAAAAATGCGTAACGAGTTTTTTGCTATCGCATATGGGTTTTGTGGGTTTACTACTAATTCTTCATTTAATTGACCATCTAGCATGCCATATTCAAAGCAAGTTCCTGTTATATTAACATTCGTTAATCCTGAACCAACTAAATTTTTAATAAAATGATATTGATTCATTAATTCTGTTTCGATGTGAAAAAGTTTTTTATAATTTGGCAAACCATTCCATGCTAGGTGAATTAATAAATCGGGTTCATTAAATTTATGAAATAAATTATCTTCCACATTATTTAAATCATGTTCAATATAAATTACTTTTTCAAACCAAGATTTTTCTTTTGCTTTTTCAATATTTCTTGAGGTAGCAATAACCTGAAATTCTTGTTTTAAGAGTTCTTCAATTACATGATTTCCAATAAAACCAGTTGCCCCAGTTACTAATATTTTCATTACTTAATAATTTCAACATTTGGAATTGGCACTACAAATTGACCACCCCATTCAGAAATGTAACTTAATTGTTTGGTGATTTCTTCTTTTAAATTCCATGGAAGAATCAATACAAAATCAGGTTTTGTGGTTTTGATATAATTTTCATCAAAAACAGGAATATGACTTGCTGGTAAATATTTATTTTGTTTGTGTGGATTTGCATCAGCTACAAATGAAATTAAATCATTTTTAATTCCACAAAAATTTAACAACGTATTTCCTTTTGCAGCAGCACCATAAGCAGCAACTATCTTTCCTGCTCGTTTTTGAGTTATCAAAAAGTCTAATAAAGCAAATTTTACTTTTTCGGCTTTTTGTTGAAATTCTTGATAATAGTTTAAGCTATTTAATCCTTTTGCATTTTCAATATCTAAAAATGCTTTAACGGCAGGCTCTACTTTTCTGTTTGATGAATTATGTTTTGCATAAACTCTTAATGAACCGCCATGTGTAGTTAAATTTTCAACGTCAAAAATAGTTAGCCCACATGCTTCAAAAATATTATTAACAGAGGTCAATGATAAATAGGAAAAGTGTTCATGGTAAATCGTATCAAATTGATTGTTTTCTACTAATTCTACCAAACTTGGCATTTCCATTGTTATCACACCTTCAGCATTCAATAAAATTTTCAATCCTTTTACAAAATCTAAAATATCAGGTACATGTGCTAAAACATTATTTCCAACTAGCAAATCAGCTTTACTTCCTTTTTGAGAAAGTTCCTGAGCTAATTTTACGCCAAAAAATTCTGTTATGCAAGGAATGCCTTTTAAAATAGCAACTTCCGCTGTATTTTTTGTTGGCTCAATACCTAAAACAGGAATGCGATGAGGTAAAAAATACTGTAACAAATAGCCATCATTAGAAGCGATTTCAACTACATGAGATTCATTATTTAAATTGAATCGTGTAATCATTTTTTCTACATAATTTTTACTATGTGTTAGCCAACTGGTAGAATAAGATGAAAAATAGGCATAGTTGTTATCAAAAATGCTGTCAAATGATTTATATTCATCTACTTGAACCAAAAAACACTTATGACAAACGTACACTTTTAATGGATAAAATGTTTCGGGTTCGTTTAATTGACTCTTATTTAAATAAGAATTTGATGCTGGAGAATTTATTAAATCAATAAATTCAGTTGTTATTTCTTCCTGACAAAATCTACATTTCATAATCTATTCCTGTAAAATCGGTATTTATAAATGGGTGGTTATTATCTCTTTCAGATAAATTAGTAATTTCTAAAGGCAAATTTAGTTGAATTTTTGGATCATCAAATTTTATCCCTCCTTCATATTTAGAATTATAAAATGAAGAATGGAAATAAATTAACGCAGTGTTTTCTTTTAATGTTTGAAATGCATGACCCACTCCAGGAGGTAGAAGCAACATCGTATGATTATCTTCTGATAATTCAATTGAAAATGATTTGAATAAAGTCGAAGAGTTTTTTCTTAAATCTACACCAAAATCCAAAACACTACCTTGTAAACATCGAATCAATTTCCATTCTGCAAAGGCTCCAAATTGGTAGTGAATTCCTCTAAAACTGCCTTTTTCTTTTGTAAATGACTGATTAACCTGTTTGCAGGAAAAAGGAATTCCAGCTTTACTAAATTCTTCTTCACAAAACAATCTTGCAAAAGCACCTCTATTATCTATGTAAGGTGATAGAGTTACTTTGAAAATTCCTTTAATATATTGCTCTTCAAAAATCATTTATTATTAATTTGTAAAGTTAAACTCTAAATATGATATGTTGAAATAAAAATAAAAATCCAAAGATCGTCGTGTTAGAAGAAAATAATTTTTAATATTTGTACTAAATTTATTAAATTATAAAAACAAATTTTATGGCTTACTATTGTAAAAAGGAAATATAAATTATGGGAATTATTAAACGGCAAGGGTTGAAATCTAGCATTGTAAATTATGCAGGGGTTTTAATAGGCGTATTGTTTTTCAATTTTGTTTTTCCTAATATTGTTAATGCAAAGGATTTAGGGTTAATTAATTTACTTCGAAATTTAATGTATGTATTTGCTACAATCCCTGCTTTGGGGCTAGGACATATTTTGTTAAATTATTATGCTAGTTGGAAATCCGAAAAATTGAAAAAATCATTTAATGGTTTTGCAATCCTTGCAATGATTATTTCCATGTTGGTTTTTGTTGTTTTGTTTATATTATTTAAACCGGTAGTAATAAATTATTATCAAGCCCAATCACCAATTTTTACGCCTTATTACTATGCAATTATACCCCTTGTCTTTTTATATATTTTTAATCAATATTTTGAACTTTATAGTTTAGTTAATTTTAGATCTGCCTTTCCGGCATTTTTACGGGAAGTTATTTCAAGAGTTTTATTGATTGTATTATTTTACTTATACATATCCCATTTTTTATCTCAAAAAGGGTTAGTTGTTGGCTTAATTGTTAGCTACATGATTCCATTTTTAGCGATCGTTTTTTATGCTGTCAAGATACTAAAATGGCGTGCAGGTTCTTTTAAAAGTTATATTCAAAAAGAAAATGTGACTGATGAGCTAAAATATGGTAGCGGAATGTTATTATTGACTATTTTTACCAGTGTTTCAAATTTTTTAGATGGCATCATTTTACCAGCTTATTTAGGGTTAGAAGTATTAGGAATTTATACGCCAGCACTCGTATTAGGACAAATGATTCAAGTTCCCTATAGGGCTATTTCACTCATTTCGATTCCTGTTTTACGTGAGGCAATTACGCAAAAAGATGTTGTGAAATTAAAGATGCTAAACAATAGCTTAGGCATCAATTTGTTTTTAATTGGATGCTTTTTATTTACTTTGTTAATTATTAATTCAGAGGCCATTTTTTCTTTAATTCCGGCAAAATATTCGGCAGCAAAAAATGTTTTATTGATCGTTGGCGCTGGCAGACTTATTGATATGGCTTTTGGGCTAAATTCTGAAATTATAACGTATTCAAACGACTATAAATACATTGTTCGACTTTCGGGCTTAATGATGACAATGACTGTGATTTTAAATATTTTATTAATTCCAATTTATGGAATGGATGGTGCAGCGTTGGCAGTGTCTATTTCGTTAATTGTTTTTAATTTATTAAAAACCTACATCATCTATAAAAAATATAACTTCCATTGTTTTAGTAAGCACTATTTAACTTTAATAGCGATTACAATTTCAGTTATTGGTATTTTATATTTTATACCATACATAAATTTTTTAGACCGGCACATGTTTTTTAATCCAATTTTAAACATTGCATTTAAATCAATCATCGGGGTAGTTTTATTTTTAATTCCAACTTATTATTTCAATATTTCAACCGATTTTAATGATTTTTTTAAGTTAGTCATTTCAGGAAAAATATTAAAAGGTGGGCATAAAATGGAAAATTTGTAATCAACTTTTTTATTGAATATATTCCCTCAACTCTTCTTCAAAATACATTAATGCATTTTTAATTGGTAAAGGCAAACCACCTCCAAGTGCACAAAGAGAGCCGATTTCCATCGTTTCTAACAAGTCAGTTAAAAGCGTTTTATCAATTTTGTAATCTGTGTTTATGGCTTTGTCAAATAGCTCTTTTCCTCTGGTGCTTCCTAGCCTGCACGGGAAACATTTGCCACAACTTTCATGTGCAGTAAATTCAAATAAATGATGTAAATATTTGACCAATGGAAATGCTTGAGGTATACAAACCACCGATGCGTGCCCTAATAAAAAACCATTTTCTTGAAACGATTCAAATGTAATATTCAACTCATTAATTTTTGAGATAGGAACCAAACCACCTAGTGGTCCACCAATGTGCATGGCTTTAATAGTTGATTTAAAACCCTGTCCTAAATCTTCAATAACAGTTTTTAATGGCGTACCCATATCAACTTCATAAATGCCTGGGCGATTAAAAAAACTATCTAACGAAACTAATTTTGTACCGGTAGATTTTCCTTTCCCGATGCCAGCAAATTTATTTCCTCCTTCATTTAATATAAAAGGAATGCAAGCCAACGTTTCTACATTATTAACAACGGTTGGTTTGTTAAAAAGCCCTACTTGCGCAGGATATGGAGGACGAACTCTAACTTCTGGTCGTTGACCTTCTATGCTGGAAAGCAAGGCGGTTTCTTCTCCACAAATGTAGGCACCTTGTGCATGAATGACTTTGAAATCAAACGAAAAGTTAGAACCTAAAATAGTTGAGCCTAGTAATTTTTTCTCGTATAATTTTTTTATTTCAGCTTCGCAAATGGCAATACTTTCTGGATATTCTCCACGAATGTAAAGCACACCCCAACGAGCGCCAATCATATATCCAGCCAACATCATTCCTAATAAAACCGAATGGGGTTGATGTTCTAAAAGATAACGATCGCTGTAAGCACCTGGATCTCCTTCATCGGCATTGCAAACCACATACTTTGTATCACTGGGTGTATTTTTACAACTTTCAAATTTAAAAGCAGTAGGAAAACCTGCGCCACCTCTGCCTCTTAAGCCACTTACTTTTAATTCTGCTAATAATTCCTCTGGAGTTTTTTGCAACGTAGTTTTTAATAATGCATAATATTCATCAATGTTTGTAAAAGCATTTGTCAAAACTTTTGTTCCATAATTTCCTATATAATAATTATCCTGATTTGCATTATCTGACATCTGACATCCCACATCTGACATCTCTGAAACAGCATTGCCTGAGTAATTTTTCCCATCAAAATGAAAAGCGCTTCCTTCATGACAACGACCCAAACAATACATTGTTCCAATTTCATCTTCGTTGAAATTTTGTTTCAATGTGTCGGTCAATGCATCTTGGGTTCCAGCACACATGCAGGCACTGCCATTGCACACATACACTTTTTTCCCTTTATTTTCAGGTCGAGTAAAATCATAAAACGTAGCAGTGCCATAGGTATTGGCTTTGCCTAATAAAAATTCTTTGGCAAGTCTTTCGGTTTCTTCAACAGTCAAGGTGCCCGTTTCTTTTGCCGCATCTCCTATTTTTTCAAATAAATTTTCGGTTAACCCTTTTCGTCCTGAAAGTTCGCTGATGTTAAATGACATAAAATAAATTGTTTGACGAAAGTAATATAAATATTTTTTTAAACCTAAGCATTAAAAAATCTTAAATTAAATAATTTAAAATCTAAATCAGTGCCTTTTTTTATAGTTTATGTACAAATTCGATCGCTTTTTTTAATCGTTCATTTTCATTTCCGTTAATTATCAGAAAAGGCTTTTTTGTTGATTCAACAATTTCTTTATACAGATTAAAAAAATATTTTCTATCATTTTCTTCTGGGTTTTCTCTCAAAGGATCGTCTATCCAAGGAATGTCTGGAGACATTAATAAATAGGCATCATAATTTTGCTTTGCAATCAAATTTAAAATCCGAATATCACAAGCGTTGTATTTGTGTTCACTCCAAACTTTAATCACATACAAATCAGTATCACAAAATAAATAGTTGTTCGATTGAGTTAATAATTTATTTTCTAATACAATTTGTCCTTGTGCAATTGCAAGTAAATCGGCTTGATGATATACCCTGTTTAAATTTTCAATATATTCTCTTGCATATTCTGGAACCCATTGGGTATGATAATAGTCGGCAAGCATTTCGCTCAATGTGCTTTTGCCTGTACTTTCTCCTCCAATGATGACTATTTTTTTCATCTAACCGTTTTGTATTACAAAGATATCAATTTTAAAAAATGTTAAAGAAAATAAAATATTAAAATGGTTTATGGAAATTAATGAAAGACTACATCTACTAAATATTAATTCTTCATTAAAAATAAAATATCATGAAATCAAAAACACTTTTTACGATGCTTACAATGATTGGTTTAGCCTCTATTGTTACTTTATCTTCTTTTTATAAAACAACAAATCAGACAGAAGATATACCTGATGCAGACGAGGCTATTTCGTATAAATCGAACAGCAAACAAACCACTCAATTAGGAAACTTAACTTTATCAACTGCATTTGAAAACGATTATTATACCAACAACAATCGAGAAGGGAATTTTTATGTAGAATTAAAAGCCAATAAATATAATGGGAATCATGAGACGCACACCCCATTAAATATTTCTGTTGTTATAGACAGAAGTGGCTCAATGGCTGGAGATAAAATGCAAAATGCAAAGAAAGCTGCAAAATATATTGTAGATCAATTAAGCGGTGATGACTATTTATCTGTGGTGATATATGATGGCGAAATTACTTTATTACAACCAACTATTTCTGTAACCAATAAACAATCCATTAAAAGTAAAATTGATGCAATCACTGACCGAGGAGGCACCAATTTAATGGGTGGTGCCATGAAAGGGTATGAAGAAGTAAAACGTTTTTATAAATCTGGATATATTAATCGAGTACTTTTATTAAGCGATGGACAAGCCAATGAAGGAATTACAGATCCTAAACAAATTGAAAAAATTGTTCGTACACAAAACAAAGAAAATGGCATTTCAATTTCTACATTTGGTTTAGGAAATGATTACAATGAAGACTTGATGACAGCAATGGCCGAAACAGGGACTGGAAATTATTACTTCATCAATGATGCAGAAAAAATAGCCTCTATTTTTAAAAAAGAACTAAATGGATTAATGGAAGTAGTTGCACAAAATACAACGCTTAGTATTACTGTTCCTGATTTTGTGAATATAGAAAAAGTATATGGTTATAAATATGATCAAGTTGGCAATCAATTGACCATTCATGTACACGATATTTTTTCGGAAGAAACGAAAGGAGTTTTAATAAGATATCGTATTCAAAATGGCAATAATTCGGCTGTGAAATTTAATGCAAAAGCAAATTATGTTGATGCGTTAAATAAAGAAAATAAAATGTTAGCAACTAGCAATAAGGTGTCTTTTACCAATCAATTATCAGTTTATAACGATTACTTTAATGAGTGGGCATCGGCACAAGTAGCCTTATATGTGAGCAATGAAAAATTAGAAATAGCTATGAAAGAAGTTGATAAAGGCAATTATCAACAAGCAAGAGCAATTGTTCAAGAAAACACGATTTATATGTCCAGAAAATCTAAATTAATTGACAAGTCACCTGAATTAAAAAGAGCAACTGAAAATAATAGTGCGTATGATGAAAATATAAAAAATGTAGAAGCTATGCCCGAAGCGGATGTAAAATATTTGCAAAAGTCTACAAAGAGTGAAAACTATTTGATTAGAAATAAGAGGTAACTTTTTGTTTTATGTAAATAATACTAACTGAAAATTAAATGCTAAAAATTGCTTTAATTATTCTATCATTTTCATACATGTCTTTTTTTAGTTCAGTATGAAAACCGTTATTTTTACATAAATTAAAAACATCTTCTGCATAATCTTGATGGGTTTCAAAAAAAAGAAACCCATCTTTTTTTAAATTATTTTTTGCAAATGAAATAATCGATTTGTAAAACTGCAAGGGATCTTTATTGGTCACAAACAAAGCTTCGTGTGGTTCATAAGCAGTTACTCTTGTGCTCATTGCTGTTTTTTCAGTCTCTAAAATGTATGGAGGATTTGAAACGATGACATCAAATTTTTCTGAAAATGTATGAAATAAATTTAAAATATCATCTTGAAAAAAATCGATTTCAACTTGGTATTTTTTTGCATTTTGAATGGCAACCTCAATTGTTTTTTGATTGATGTCCATTGCTAATATTTCGGACTTTTGCAATGCCGATTTTAAATAAATAGGAATACATCCACTGCCCGTTCCAATATCTATTATAAATGAATTTTGATTATTTTTTTCTTTCAATGTTTCCAAAATCCACAGTACTAATTCCTCTGTTTCAGGACGAGGAATAAGTGTGTTTTCGGTTACGTTTAATTTAAATTTTCCGAACCATTCATAGCCTAAAATATATTGAATTGGTTTGTGCATTTTTAAGTCAGCAATAATTGAATTTAATGCTTCATCGTTTAAATCTACTGCTTGATTACCTAATAAATCTAGTTTTGAAAGCCCTGTTAGATGTTCTGTAATTCTAGAAAAAAGCTCTTCAGCTTCACCTTCATCAAGCACAATTGCACATTGTTCAAAAAAATATTTTTTAGCTTCCCATAAATTCATTCTGCAAAAGAAGTAAAAAAATATTAATTTCAATTTTAAATTCATTTTATGCGCTCCTTTAAAATTTTATATATTCTGTTTGCACTTCTAATTTTGGTATTTACAGCCTGTTTAAAAGGCAATTTATCTACCACATTATCTATCAAACCTGCCCATGTTGATTCGGCATTTACGAATCAATTTAAAATGCAAAGTGGCGTAACAGCAGCTATAGGTGCACGTTCTCTTACGTTGAGCGATGGGCGCATGTTATGGCTTTTTGGAAAATCGCACCTCAATGATTTTAATTCGGCTACTCAAAAAATTAGCTGTATCGCGAATGCAAATAACGCTGCAATGATATTTGCTGGAAATAATTTTTCAACTTTAAATAATGGTAATGCAGATTTTATACCGTCAAATGAAGCCAATACTTGGTTCACGCCCTTACATGCATACCAATATTATGATACTATTTTTGTCTTTACAAAGAAGGAGGGAGGCAGCTCACAAAATAACAAAACCTATATTGCTAAACTTCAATTTCCTTCGTTACAATTTTTAAGTATCGACTCTATGTCGTTAAGCAATACTATTTATGGATATAATATTATGGTAGATACTGCCATTGGTTTTTGTTATGTATATGGACTTAAAAATTTGAAACCAACTGGTGAAAATGATGTTTGTTTAGCTCGTTTTCCGATGAATAATCCCTATTCAACTTGGGTGTTTTATGCAAAAGATCAATGGATTAATTATGCACAAAATGCAATTCCAGTTACTCAAATTCCGGCTGAAAACTTCACGATTAGAAAAATTAGAAATCAATTTGTACTGATTACGCAAGATGCTGAATTTATGTGCAATCAAGGTACTCATATTTATTCAGAAATAGCATCATATCCGTATGGACCATTTTTAAATCACACACAAATTTATACCATTGAAGATAAAATTGGCACGGTGACTTCAGCAACCAAACAACCAACTATTCATCCTGAGTTTACGAGCAATGACGAGCTTTTGGTAACCTATTCAATTGATGGTTTTGATCCTTGCCAATCTACTTGTAATAACAATGAAGATGAGCCAGACTATCATCGAATCAAAGCGATTC
>CANHNT010000012.1 GCA_947461985.1 Bacteroidota bacterium
AAAATACAAAGAGCTAAAGCCCGAACAATATGCAGAAGATGTAGAAAAAGTAATGAAGCAAGGAAAAACGCCAGCTGGTATGCATCGTTCCATTTGTGTGAAGGAAATTTTGGAAATCCTACAAATTCAACCTGGACAAATTGGATTAGATGCAACCTTAGGTTATGGAGGTCATAGTTTGGAAATGCTAAAATGTTTACAACCCAATGGATTGTTGTACGCAACCGATGTCGATCCCATTGAATTGCCAAAAACAAAAGAGCGATTGGCTAACTTAGGCTTTGGCGAAGATAAAATAGCCATTCGTAAAATGAATTTTTCAAACATTTTACAAATTGTAGCCGAGGCTGGCCCACTCCATTTTATATTAGCTGATTTAGGCATTTCATCGATGCAAATTGATAATCCTGATAGAGGTTTTTCTTATAAAATAAACGGCCCACTAGACTTACGATTAAATCCCAATTCAGGAAAATCGGCAGCCGATTTATTGAAAAAAATATCGACAGACAAACTCATTGAAATTTTAACAGTGAATGCGGATGAGCCGTATGCAGAACAAATTGCAAAAGCCATTACAGCACATATTGCTGCAGGAAAAGAAATTTTAAAAACGTCTCAACTACAAAATATCATTCAAGAGGCATTGAGTTTTATTCGTTCGGTGACGGTAAAAGAAGAAATAAAAAAATCTTGTCAACGTAGTTTTCAAGCATTGCGTATTGAAGTGAATGATGAGTTTGGGGTGTTAGATAAATTTTTAGAACGCTTGCCACAAGCATTGGCACCAGGCGGAAAAGTGGCCATACTTTCCTTCCATTCTGGTGAAGACAGACGAGTTAAAAAATCATTTCAAAACTTTTTCAGAGATGGAATTTACAGCGATATTTCTCATGAATTTTCAAAAGCCTCTGCTGAAGAATGTTTTACCAATCCAAGAGCTAAATCGGCCAAGTTGAGATGGGCTGTGAAAGGGTGATGCTTTTTTGAGAAAACTTTTCAGTATCTAACTGACTACTTAAATTAAAAATCCCACAGCATTTTAAGCTGTGGGATTGAAATTACTTAAACTGGATTTATAAAAATTATCTTCCTTGAATGTAACTATTTAATTCTTGCTTTGAACTGCTAAACGTAAACGAATTCGATACTTTAAAATAATTTCGAGGATCTACACAATGATCAAATGCAAATTTGGCAAACTCTAATTTAGATGCTTCAAAAGTGATTAAACTGCAAATGTCAATAATTTGATTTGTATTTAAACAATTCGAACTACCAATTTGTTTCGCTATATCTAAACGAGTTTCATCAAAATTTTCATTTTTAATAGTTTGTTTAGCCGCATCAAAATCACGCGCATTCATTGCATATGTATTCACACAGCTTTGAACTGCTTGTGCTGGTTCGTCATAATAAACTTGTTGATTTTGTCGGGTTGGCGAAGTAGTTGTTGTTGTGGTTGTGCGTGATGTTGTGATCGTTTGTTGCGAATTAATTTGAGGCTCATCGAATTGAACATTCACTCCAACTCCACTTCCTCCTACATTCATGTTGACTCCAACTCCGCCTCCACCGATATTCATATTGAGGCCTACACCAGCTCCACCCACATTCATATTCAATCCACCACTATTGCCACGATTGCGTTCTGTAACCACAGTGGTAGTTTCTGTTTCAACCATATCAGGCCCAAAAATAACTTGATTAGGGTTTCCAAATCGATAAACCGAGCAGTTAGATGGACGAACCATATTTTGTTGAGCAGGTACAAAAGATTGCCAACGCAATACTTGTTTCCCTTTATTATCTGCTTTTATTTTATAGGTCACATCTTGATGAATGCCATCGGCATCGGTTAACATTAAAGCATTTTTTGAAATATCATTAAAGGATTTATCTTCAAAAATAATCTTACAATTATAATAAGGTTGTGGCAATTCTTCAATTCGAACATTGGTACGAGCAGTCTCATTTTGTCGAACCCCATTTAAAATTAGAAAAAAACGATTACCATCTTCAGAAAAAATAGTCAGGTTTGAAGTAGGAAATAGTTGTGCATGGAGTTGGGGAGTTGCCCACAATAAAATAGCAACTAAAACGAATGAAATTTTTGACATATAACTGTATTTTTTATTTTTACGAAGAAAATAATTAATTGGATTAGTCAGTGATAATAAATTGTTAAGTAAATCATTGAGCCTCATGTAGTTATACGAACCTTCCAACTTCCTCTCCACACGCTGTCGCTTTCAGCGACTCAAACATCGCTAAGAAAAGCCCAACAAAGTCCGTGTCCTCGAAGTGAGTGACACAACTCCGATGCCTAAAGCTTCAAACCTCGAACCCAAAAAATTAAAAATTACTTACACATACTTCCCAGTATATCCCTCTTTTTGTTTTTTTAGATTTTTCACGCTCCCTTCAAACACAATATGACCACCTTCGTTGCCACCTTCAGGGCCAATGTCTATAATCCAATCCGCATTTTTTATGACGTCAGGATTGTGTTCAATGACGATGATGGAATGACCGCTTTCAATAAGTGCGTTAAATGATTTAAGGAGTTTTTGTATATCATGAAAATGCAAACCTGTGGTTGGTTCATCAAAGATGAAAAGAATTTTTTTCTGATGATAGCTCTTGTCTAAAAACGAAGCCAACTTCACCCGTTGTGCTTCACCACCACTCAATGTGTTGGACGATTGACCGAGTTTGATATAGCCCAAACCAACATCTTGCAAGAGTTTTATTTTGTCGGCAATTTTTTTATCGTTGATGAAAAAATCAAATGCTTCATCCACACTCAAATCTAAAATTTGTGAAATGTTTTTGTCTTTGTAAGTGACCTCTAACAATTCTTTTTTAAAGCGATTGCCTTTGCAATCTTCACACGTCAAATGCACATCGGCTAAGAACTGCATTTCTACAATGGTTTCACCTTCACCTTTGCAAGTGTCACATCGTCCACCATCTACATTAAACGAAAAATGTCCTGGGCCGTAACCCCTTACTTTCGATAATTTCAAATTGGCATACAACGAACGAATTTCATCATACGCTTTAATATAGGTTACAGGATTTGATCGTGATGATTTTCCTATCGGATTTTGATCCACCATTTCGATATGTTGGATCGATTTTACATCGCCTTTGAGTACCCCAAATTCCCCTGGTTTTACACTAAAATCATTGAGTGCATTTTTCATGGCAGGGTACAAAATATGTTTGATTAAACTTGTTTTTCCAGAGCCCGAAACACCAGTCACTACACACAACATATTCAATGGAAAACTCACCGTTATGTTTTTTAAATTATGTTGACGACAATCAGTAATCGTTATTTTATTGACCACTTTTCGTTCGATCGCATTCGGAATGGTTACCTGCAAAGTGCCATTCAAATATTGCCCGGTCAAACTTTTTTTATTCTTAATTAATTCCTTGTACGTTCCTTTTGCAATCACCTCACCACCTAAGTGCGAAGCCAATGGACCTATGTCAATAATATAATCGGCTTCACGCATAATTTGGTCGTCGTGCTCAACAATCACTACGGTATTTCCTAAATCACGTAGCCGTTTTAAAACTTTAATGAGGCGGTTGGTATCACGAGAGTGTAACCCAATACTTGGTTCATCCAAAATGTATAAACTGTCAGAAAGATTACTCCCAATCACTCGTGTGAGTTGAATGCGCTGACTTTCACCACCACTCAATGTATTGGCCGTTCGGTTTAAGGTAAGGTAATGCAAACCTACATCCAATAAGGTTTGCAAACGAGTTTCGAGCTCAAATAAAATTCGTTTCGATACTGCTTGATCATGTACATTCAATGAAATATTTTGCAACCAAGCATACAATTCATCCACAGGCATGTTTAATAATTCGGCAATGTGGGTATGGTTAATTTTTACATACAAGGCATCTTTTCTTATACGCGAACCACCACAAGCCGTGCAATTTGTTTTGCCTCTGTATCGTGCTTGCAACACTCTATACTGAATTTTATAAATGTTTTCTTCCACCATTTTAAAGAATGCATGAATGCCACTTTCGTGATTCCAAAGCAATTCAATTTCGGCTTTCGATAATTTATTGTAAGGCTGATGAGGTGGGAAATTATTTTTTGTGCTGCGCAAAAATTCATGTTGCCATTCTTTCATTTTATCGCCATTCCAACAAGCCACGGCACCTTCAAAAACAGACAAACTTTTATTCGGAATAACTAAGTTTAAATCAATGCCCAACACCTGTCCATATCCTTCACAAACCTCACAAGCACCATACGGATTATTGCTCGAAAAAAAGTTAGGAGTAGGCTCTTCAAAACGCATGCCATCTAATTCAAACCGATTACAAAAATGAACCAACTCTTTTCCTTCAATCCATAAATACACATCGCCATTGGTTTCATCAAAAGCAGTTTGAATACTGTCTGCAATTCGATGCAATTCATCTTGCTCAAAATTTTTCGCTACCAATCGATCAATTAAAATATAGGTGTGTTCAAAATCAATTTCTATATTTTCTGCTGCTAACACATCTTCAATTTGAAGATATTCATTCGTTGCTGTGTTATACAAACGAGTCAACCCTTTTTGTAAAATGTCATTCAAATAATAGGCAATATTTTTTTCTGCCGAAATTAAAATCGGCACAATCATCAATAATTTAGTTCCCTCTTTTTGCGTCTGAATAAACGCAGTTACATCACTAATTTCTTGTTTAATCACTTCTCTGCCCGAAATAGGAGAGTAGGTTCTGCCAGCTTTCGCAAACAACAAACGCAAGTAATCAATAATTTCCGTCATACTACCCACTGTAGAACGAGGCGTTCGTGCAGTTACTTTTTGTTCAATGGCAATGGCAGGACACAGCCCATCAATTTTATCCACATCGGGCTTTTGCATGCTTTTCATAAACTGACGAGCATACGAACTCAAACTCTCAATATACCTGCGTTGCCCTTCAGCAAACAAGGTATCAATCGTCAACGACGACTTACCAGAGCCACTCACACCCGTTACCACAACCAATTTATTGACAGGAATTTCCACATCAATATTCTTCAAATTATGAACCCTTGCACCGAAAATTTTGATATTGTTATTGTTTGCTGACATACCAACGCAAGGTAATAAACATTCCTTTTTTCTCGTCTATATTTTTATTGATATCCCTTTTATTTTTTTGAGGTCGAGGTCTTTTTCATTGTGCATCGGAGTTGCGCCTGTTCCGCTATTCGGAAATGGCACACTGAGACTACATGGACTTTGTTCGGCTTGTTCTTGCCAATCAGCTCTACACAGGATATGCTTTCGTAATTTATTCTACATTCAAGATAAATTTTCATTTTGAAAAAAATATACCAATTAAGAATTAACTGATTTAGCCCAACCAATAAAACCTAACTTGCGTCTTGTTAAAAATTAAAAAATTATGCGCAATCTATTTCTATTCATATTTTGTTTAACCACCATCATTTCATCCGCACAAGACTCATTAGTATCTAAAAAATTTAGCTTTGGAGGTTATACTAAAGAGTTCGGAATTGGTGGCACACAACTGAGTGATAATAGAGCCATGATTTTTAATATTACCTCTAATTGTGTTACCGGAACATGTCAGCACGGGCTAGGTATGGCACTTATATCAGACAATGGACAATTAATAAAATCAGCAGCATTCGGACATAACGTAAATGATTTCGATGTGGTAGAAGCCTACAAAAGTGCCGATGGAAATTGCATGGCGCTGGGCAATTCAACAAATGATATTGTTATTCTTCAAAAAATGGATACCAACTTAAATATTCTTTGGAACAAAACCATACCAATGGATACGGGCATTTCTCAATCTGGAATTTATTTATATGCAGCTGCAGAAATAGACAATCACAATCAAGTGCTTTATGGCAATCAATGGTTCACCATAAGCAAAACGGGTGCTGTCATTCGTAGCAAACGATATTTGAATGGATATGCTGCTTCAAACAGATTCGATTTAAGTGCCATAGAAAAACTAACGACCAATCGATACGCTATTGGTGGACATATTTGTGATGTCAGTGGTTTCGATTCAGACCCGATGGTTATGATCGTAGATTCATTAGGCAATAAATTAAAATCTAAAAAATTCATGATGCCAAACTCACCCTATACCGATCAAATCTCCGCAATCTATATCAAAAGTGACAACGAAATGCTTGCCTTTGGAAACAAAAACAACGATTTTTTTATGATGTCGATGGATAGTAATTTAAATTTAAATTGGACAAAAACATACACCTCAACCAACTTCAGTGCCTACACGCATCAAGTCACAAAAGTCAATTCAAATTGCTACGTCATTGTTGGAAGTGGAGTGGTATTTGCATTAAATGCACAAGGAACAACCCTGTGGGCAAAAACAATCGACTTCGGACTAAAACCTAAAGTTTATGCAACAGACACCTGTCATTTTGCAACCTATTCAACAAAAACCATAAACAATTGGGGCAGTGGATATTGGAATAAAATGGATGCACAAGGAGTAGGCGCAGCCAATATTTCAGCCAATATTACATTAACTGCTACGAGTGTAAACCTCACATCAGCAACACCGAATATAGTAGATAAAGGGTCGTCTGTGATGATGTCTACTTCTATACCTTTCTCTGTTGTCACTACCGTGCAAGCAACAGACTCAGCAATAATAAAAATGCCAAGTGCCAGCAATTGCGGCTCAAAGCCAAATGCAATCTTTGAACCAATCGCAGCACAAAATATCTTCAATGTCTATCCCAATCCAACAACCCAATTTATTACATTTGAAATCACCAATAATAATCAAACAAATATTGAAATAGAAATAGCAGACATTTGTGGTAAAAAAATCAACAGCTACAACTACAGCAATTCACCCCTACAAATCAATTTATCCAACATGCCCAATGGCCTTTATTTTTATCAAATAAAAATGAACAATCAATCCATCCAAAACGGAAAGTTTTTAAAACAATAAAACGATTCAATAATTTTTTTGAGGTCGAGGTCTTTTTCTTTAATCATCTTTTGTGGCGCCTGTTCTGTTATTCGGAAATGGCACCAGGCAAGTATTTAACATTGTTCTGCATTCCTGTCCCGACTCATTCGGGATTCTTACCAACACAAAAAATATTATCTGTAAAAGAAGGATAATTATCCATTGTTGATCAATGACGATAAATCATTAGCCGATAATTTGACAAATAATTTTTTACCAATAGGAGAGAGTTGAGGTTGTTCGCACAACAACAATTTATCAAACAATTCTTGCATATCGGCTTCAGATAATTTTTTGCCATAAGCAATCGCTTGTTGTTTGGCTAACGTGCGCCACAATTTCTCCCGTTTATCTAACGAAATTTCAGAAGAGAAATGTTTATAGTCTTCCATTATTTTTTCAATCGAAGCAACTTCATTTCCTTGTTTTAAATCGGCAGGAATACCTTGAATCGCGAAGGTGTTATTTCCCATCCAGGTAATATCAAACCCCAATTCATATAAATCTTCCAACATGTCATTTAATAAAACAGCATCAGAAGGTGCCATCTCAAATGGTTGAGGATGCAGGCATTGCTGAATGGGAATGGTTTGTACATCCGTCTTTTGAAACTTTTCAAATAATATTCGCTGGTGTGCCAAATGTTGATCAATTAATAGACAACCTGTTTTTGTAGTGGCTATTATAAACGCATTATTTAGTTGTATGAATGCAGTTTTAAATTCTTCCGTCAATGGCAATTCATTTTCTGCTTGTCCTTCGGGATTATTATTTGTTTGTTCGTTATGGTAAGGGTGTTGAAATTCCTGTTGAACTTTATATAACTCTTTCCAATTTCGAGCGTCTTCTTTCTTCTCTAAAAAATGCGCTTTGCCTTTTTCTCTAAACGATTGAAACAAGTAATCATTCTTTGTTTCCTCTTGTTTCGCTTTCGCAAAAGGTTGGGTCACACTGGGCAACATTTCAATGCTGGTATCCAAACTAAAATCTAACGAAGGCGCAATACTGTATTTGCTTAATGCATGGCGAACAGCAGCATTTACAATGGAGTAAATGACTTTATCTTCTTCAAATTTAATTTCTTGTTTGGTAGGATGCACATTAATATCCACTCGTTTTGGATCAATATCAATGAATAAAACAAATAACGGAAATTCATCTTTCGCAATTAAATCACGGTAAGCTTGTGCTACGGCATGGTTCAAATAAGCGCTTTTTATAAATCGATTGTTGACAAAAAAGAATTGGTTTCCTCTTGTTTTATTTGCCATTTCTGGCGAAGCAATAAAACCATTAATGGTCACAAAATCGGTATCTTCTTCCACAGGGACTAATTTATTATTCAAATTATTTCCCAATAAACCAAGAATGCGCAATTTTAATTTGCCAGCTTCAAGGTTAAAAATGTCGGTATTGTTATTGGTAAAACGAAACGCAATTTCAGGAAAAGCCATCGCTACTCTTATAAATTCATCAATTACATGACGAGTTTCGGTAGTGGTTGTTTTTAAGAAATTACGACGTGCTGGAACATTAAAGAATAAATTTTTAACAGCAAGGCTTGATCCCACATTGGCTTGACAAGGTTCTTGACTGGTTACGGTGCTATTTTCAATTAAAATACAAGTGCCCACTTCATCCTCTTGCGTACGCGTTTTTAGTTCAACTTTTGCAACAGCGGCTATAGACGCTAAGGCTTCACCTCTAAAACCCATCGTTCTAATCGAAAATAAATCATCAATCGATTTAATTTTTGAAGTGGCATGCCGTTCAAAACACAAACGAGCATCCGTTGGGCTCATGCCTTTCCCATTATCATTCACTTGAATGAGTTCTTTGCCGGCATCTTTTATCATTAAATGAATAGAAGTTGCACCAGCATCAATGGCATTTTCGAGCATTTCTTTTACAGCACTTGCAGGACGCTGAATAACTTCCCCTGCTGCTATTTGATTTGCAATATTATCGGACAATAACTGAATGATATCAGGCATGCTGCGAAGATATGTTTATTTACAAAATATAGTATTGATTTCTAAATAATTTAAGAACGGTTTTAGGCTAAAAATTAAACCGTCTAATTGAAACGGTATTTTGTATTATATTTGATAAAATAAGATAAAAAAATGAGGGCTTATTTATTGATTTTACTGTTTTTTGTAAGTTGCAAAAAAAGCATAGATCCTAGTTTTGAAGAAAGCAATTTTCCTGTAGAAGTAGAAAAAATTATCATTACAAAATGTGCTACCGTTGGTTGCCACAATGATAACAGTTTTCAAAATGCGGCTAATTTAAATTTAAGTTCATGGTCTAAAATGTTACAAGGTGGGGTAAGCGGTTCGGTCGTCATCCCATATTTTGTGGAGCAAAGTTCATTATTTCAATTTGTAAATACCTATTCAAATTTAGGATTGTCGTCAACCCCAACAATGCCATTAAATGCACCTATTTTATCAACTGAAGAAGTTACAACAATAAAAAATTGGATAGAAAACGGGTGTAGAAATAAGGCCAATGAAATGCCATTTCAACAAAATTATGCAAACCGAAAAAAAGCCTATATCTGTAATCAAGGTTGTGACTTAGTTAGTGTAATGGATATTGAAACCAATTTAGTTATCCGATATGTAAACGTTGGACATGATCCGAATGCAATAGAACTCCCTCATGGCATTAAAACATCAAAAGATGGTAAATATTGGTATGTGTGTTATAATGCTGGTAGTTATTTGCAAAAATTTGATGCACAAACCGATTTATTTGTATCCGAAACGAATATTGGTCCTGGGAATTGGAATGTAATTGGAATTTCGCCGGATAATACTACCGGTTATGTTTCTGATTTAGCATCAAATGGAAAATTAGTTGTTGTCAATTTACAAACGATGCAAATTCAAAATACCATCAGTGGGTCTGGTTTGTTGGTTTCCCCTCATGGTATAGCACTTACACAAACGGGCGATACAATTTATGTTTCGGCGCAATATGGAAATATGATATACCGAGTAGTGCCTTCGCTTTTTCAAATAGATAAAATTTCGATAGAAAAAGGAAAACCACCCATAACCATTCCTCAATTAAAAGATCCGCATGAAATTTTAATGAGTCCTGATTTTAGCAAGTATTTTATAACATGTGAAGCCAGCGATGAAGTAGTTGTTATGGATGCAAAGGTGGATACTATTTTAAAAACAATTCCGGTTGGTATTTATCCCAAAGCGTTGGCTTATTCAAAAACAAAAAATCTGTTGTTCGTGACTTGCCAAGAAGATAATAGCATTTTATATCCAACCTTAAAAGTGAAAGGAACTGTTTATGTAATTGATATGAATACATTCAATGTGGTTAAAATATTGGATGAAAAATTTTATCAACCACATGGAATAGCGGTTGATGACAGAACAAATAAATTGTTTGTGGTTAGTAGAAACTCGAATCCAAATGGGCCAGCACCTCATCATGCCTCAGGTTGTGATGGGAGAAATGGATTTTTTCATGTGATCGATTTAAATACTTGGAAAGTAATAAAACGAAACAGTGAATTGTCTACCGACCCGTACAATATCGATATTCGATAAAGACTAAGTTAATAAAAGGGTTTCAGTTAGATATCATCCTTATTATCTTATATCAAATCTGTATATTTGCATTACAAAATGAGTAAAAAAGGAAAAATATTAGTTGCCATGAGTGGCGGTATTGATAGTACCGTGGCCGCTTTAATGTTACATGAAGAAGGATATGAAGTAATAGGCATTACCATGAAAACATGGGATTATGCTGCTGTAAATGCTTCTGGAAAAAAAGAAACAGGCTGTTGCAATGTAGATAGTTTTAATGATGCTCGTTTAGCAGCAGTTGAACACGGTTTTCCACATTATGTATTGGATATTAGAGAAGAGTTTGGCGATGCTGTAATCGAAAATTTTGTAGATGAATATATTGCAGGTAGAACACCTAACCCTTGTGTGATGTGCAACACGCACATTAAATGGAATGCATTATTGAAAAAAGCAGATGCCTTGGATTGCGAATTTATTGCTACCGGACACTATGTAAATGTTAGAGAAGAAAATAATCGCTTTGTTTTATCAAAAGGAAAAGATGAAACTAAGGATCAAAGCTATGTTTTATGGGGCTTAAACCAAGCATGTTTAAGTAGAAGTGTATATCCGTTAGGAAATTATAGAAAAACAGAAATAAGACAAATGGCATTCGATTTTGGATATCCAGAATTAGCTAAAAAAAGTGAGAGTTACGAAATTTGTTTTGTGCCTGATAATGATTATCGCAATTTTTTAAAGAAAAAAGTAATTGATTTAGAAGAACGGGTTGATGGCGGGAATTATGTATTAATAGACGGAACTATTGTAGGTAAACACAAAGGATATCCATTTTATACGATTGGGCAACGCAAAGGATTAGATATTGCACTAGGAAAACCAATGTTTGTCATTCAAATAATACCTGAAACCAATACAGTTGTTTTAGGTGACGAAGTAGAACTAGAAAAAACACACATGTTTGTATCCAAAATAAATTATATTAAATATGATACAATAAATGAGGGGCAAAAAGCGTTTAGTAAAATACGATATAAATCCACAGCAGTTTCATCTACTCTTTATCATGAAAACGGAGCTATAAAATCAGTATTTGACCAACCGGTAAAAGGGATAGCACCTGGGCAGTCCGCAGTGTTTTATGAAGGTGATGATGTAGTTGCTGGAGGCATTATATTATTTTAAAAAATAAATAAAAAAAGTATTTTTAAATTATGAATTTGAAAAAAGGATTACTCATCGGAACAGTTGTTGTTGCGTTTCTTGCATCATGTAAAAAAGAAACAATCCCTAATGATGATATAGAATTAGGAAAAGAGTATTTTCCAATAACTAAAGATCATACCATTGAATACGCCATTGATTCCATTATATATAACGATTTTAATAAATCTACCGATACTTTTTCAATGCAATTTAAAGATGTAATTGGGGAGTCTTTTTATGATAATGAAGGAAGAGAATCTTATGTTGTGAACAGATTCAGACGCCAAGATGATACCTATACATGGGAGGACATGATGACGTTTTATGCCACAAAAACAAATTTTAGAGTAGAAGTTGTAGAAAATAATTTACGAATGATAAAATTAGTTTTTCCAGTAAAACTTAAAACCGCTTGGGCTGGTAATATTTATATTCCAGCACAAATAGATGATGATTTAAAATGGCTATGGAACTGGAATTATTCATATACTTCCATTAATCAGCCTTTTAACACAGGTAAAGCCTCCTTCTCAAATGCTCTTGTGGTTATTGGTATCAATGATTCTATTAACAATCCTGAACAATTTCCTAACTCCATTGCCAATAAAAGATACTCAAAAGAAGTATATGCTAAAAATGTGGGGTTAATATACCGAGAACTTACCAATTGGGATTATCAGCCTGATGGATCAAGATACAGAAACGGATTTACCACTATTTATAGAGCCATTAGATCTTATTAATTACCTACCTTACACCCAATTTTGGCAATCTGTCAATATTTAAATTAAGACACATTGCAAAAAATATTTGATGAACTAATCGATTCTTTTATCGAAAATAAAATTGGGATAGCCGCTAATTTTTTATCCGAAAATTTAGCCAATCAACTCACTCAAAACTTATTGCATCATTTCAATAACCATGAAATGAAACAAGCAGGTACAGGCAATGAAACGGTAGCCCTTCAAAATAAAAACTTTAGAAGCGATAAAATATTTTGGCTTGACAAAAAAAACAACAACGCCTTTGAAGACGATTTTTTTAAATTGATGGATGCCTTTATTTTGTATTTAAATACCACCTGCTATACATCCATTACCAGCTATGAGTTTCATTATACGATGTATGAAAAAGGGGATTTTTATAAAAAACACCTGGACCAATTTAAAAACAACGATAGCCGAAAATTTTCTTTTATCACTTATTTAAATAAAAATTGGATAGCAGCCGATGGTGGCGAATTGCTTATTCATCACCCACATTCGCAACAACATATTTCGCCACAAAATGGGAAAAGCGTTTTCTTTAAAAGCAACGAACTGCCACATGAAGTACTCACCACGAACAAGTCAAGAATGAGTATTACCGGTTGGTTGAAATCAGATTAATATTTCGGTTGATTGTTTTTCATTGCGCATTAAATTTTCCTAAATCCAACTAATGTTTTTTGTCAAAGAAATTTTTAACAATTCAAACAGGATACCGTAAAGGAAATTAAATTCTATTTTACGCTTTTATGATAGCTAGATTATGATTGAACCATTTTTATTCCTTACTGAATATGCGATTGTGCTTTTAAATTACAACCTTGAATCAACTAAGATTCAGGGCTTTTAGAGTCTCTGTTACAAAAATAATTTTTAATTGAATCGCCATTACAGATGTTGAATAAAAGAGGTTCTTATTTTTATTAAAATAAAATCACTTACATCTGACGACCGACAACCGAAAACTCTGCACTATATTTGCAAACAAGAAAATTTATAAAATGAGTCAAACTCCTTTCAAACCAAAAATTGGTATTACTACTGGCGATCTTAACGGCGTTGGAATTGAATTAATTCTAAAATCGTTTACTGACCATAAAATTTTGGAGTATTGCACACCGATCATTTTTGCTTCAAATAAAGCAATCAATTTTTATAAAAATTTGTGTGGCGAAACGCATTTGCAATATGCTGGCACAAAAGATTTAACAACGCTAAATCCAAAAGCAATTAATGTGTTTAATTGTTGGGATGAAGAAGTGCCTTTGAAACCAGGTGAAATAACTGAAGCTGGTGGAAAATATGGCATTCGCTCATTGATGGTGGCTACGCAATGTTTGAAGGACGGTCAAATTGATGGATTATTGACGAATCCAATTCATAAAAATAATTCGCAATCAAACGATTTTAATTATAGTGGACATACCCCTTTTTTAAAGGAAAAATTTGCTGCTAAAGATGTGGCTATGATGTTGTGTTGTGATGATATGAAAATATCCTTATTGACGGAACATGTGCCTGTGCAAGACATTAGCAAACTCATTACGGTGGAGGCGATAGTGAGCAAAGTGAGAGTAATCAATAATAGTTTGATAAAAGATTTTGGAATCGATAGACCTAAAATTGCAGTGTTGGCTTTAAATCCCCATGCTAGCGATAATGGCTTGGTGGGTAAAGAAGAAGAACAAGTTATTTTCCCTGCCATTGAGAAATTAAAAGCAGAAGGTATTTTAGCTTTCGGACCTTACAGTGCTGATGCGTTTTTTGCTCGTCAAATTGATAAACAATTTGATTGTACATTGGCCATGTATCATGACCAAGGATTAATTCCGTTTAAAAGTTTTGACAAAGGTATGGGCGTAAATTATACAGCTGGGTTGCCAATTGTGAGAACGTCTCCAGATCATGGTACCGCTTTTGATATTGCTGGTAAAAACATTGCTGACAACACTTCATTTTTGGAAGCCTTGTATTTGTGTATTGATGTTTTAAATCATAGAATTGGTTACACCGAAGCGACTAAAAATAAATTGCAAAAATCGACAGGCAAAATAAAGTTGAAAAAAACGAAAGAGGATATTGAGGAGTAGTTATGTGAGATGAATGAGGAGTTATTTAGTATGCTACATTCATTAGTAGCTTATCTTTTTCTGATAAAATAATTTCATCTTCATTTAATTGCCAATTAATATTTAGCTTAGGGTCTGCATAAAAAAGGCCTCCTTCAGATTCTTTATTGTAAAAATTATCACATTTATAGAAGAAAATAGTATTGTCTTCTAACACGGAATAGCCATGTGCAAATCCTCTTGGAACAAAGAGTTGTAGATTGTTTTCGGCTGATAACTCAACGGCAACATGTTGCAAATAAGTAGGAGAGTCTTTTCTTAAATCGACAGCCACATCAATCACTTTTCCTTGCAAAACCCTCACTAATTTTGCTTGTGCATGTTCGCCTTTTTGAAAGTGCAATCCTCTTAAAATGCCTCTATTCGATTTTGCTTGGTTATCTTGCACAAAATGAATATTTAAACCAGTAAGTTGATTGAATTTTTGTTCATTAAAACTTTCAAAAAAATAACCTCGATTGTCTTCGAAAACAGTGGGCTTAATAATAACACAATCTTTTATTTCAGTGTGAATGAATTCCATTTTTTATAAAATATTTTTTATTTCAGACAAACAAGATATTTCGAAAGTAGTGGTTCCTTGATGTGTAATTTTGTTTGGGTTGAAATATATTTGATCCATATTGACTGTTTTTGCACCTTCAATATCAGCTTCAAAAGAATCACCAATCATGATACTGTTGTAGGCTTTGCCACCAGTCAATAAAAAAGCATATTCAAAAATTTCTTTATGTGGTTTCATGCTCATCGCTTGTTCTGAAGTGATCATTTTGTCAATAAATTCATCGATACCAGCATTTTTAATTTTTTCATACTGTGTCAATTCAAAACCATTGGTAATTAAATGAATGGTATAATTTTTATCTCTACAATATTGTAAAATTTCAATGGCATAAGGAAAAACTTCTTTTTGTTTTGGCAAAATATCTAAATAACAATCACTCATATCATGCGACATTTCCTCATTTATAATCTTATAATGGGCTAATGTTTTGTACATTCGTTTCCAACGAAGCTCATTTCTAGATAATGTTTTGTTTCTAAATTGAGCCCACATTTCTTCATTTATGATATGATATTTTTCATAGAATAAATCAAAATCACTGATGCCTTTTTGAGCTAATTCAAATTCTTCATATACTTTCCTCATCGTGTGGTTAGAATTTTTTTCAAAATCCCAAAGTGTATGATCTAAATCAAAAAAAATATGTTCGTAT
>CANHNT010000013.1 GCA_947461985.1 Bacteroidota bacterium
GTTTCTTCATAAAATGCACTTTGAGCGGTTTGTTTTAAATATGATTCAGCAATGGTTAAACGTTTTAATGCAATTTTATTCGCACGCTTATTTTTAAATAATACATGATTGCTTTGCAATTCATCTTCTTTTCGTTTAAAGAAAACCAACCCAAAATATGCTAATAAAGGAACCCCAAATCCTCCCCAATAAATTGGATTTGAAATTAAATTCCATGAAGATTTTTTTACAATATTTTTTGATGTTGTATTTATGTCATGAATGTCTTTTGGCAAACGATGTACGGTACTTTTATCTTCTTTGCCTTGTTTAACGTGTAAGGTGTAAGAAGGAGTAGATAACGTTTTATATTCTTTTATTATTGGGTCAAAATATGAAAATTCAGTTGAAGGAATGACAATAGAACCAGTTGTTCTTGGTGTGAAAGAATAGGTAAATGTTTTATATCCTGCAATCACATCATTCGTATTCGTAATCGTATCCTCTATTTTAGGATCGAAGGCATCCAAATCTTCAGGGAAATTAATTTTTGGTGTACCTATCATTTTCAAATTTCCAGTACCACTTACTCTTAATGTAATAGTCGCATTGTCATCGGTTGTTAATTCTGTTTTGTTGATATTGCTTTCAATATTGTATGTTCCAATGGCACCGTTGAATGTAGCAGGTTTGTTGGCAATTGGAATATCCGTTACATTAATTTTCACTACTTGACTTTTCAATTTTACAGGAACCGTTTCATATTCATAAGGATCATCATTCATCAATGCATCCATCATTTCTTCCATGGTTTGACCATTTGTATTTTGTTGTGTATTTCTTCGTACATGAGGTATTTTCACATTGCCTTCTGCTTCGGCAGGATCTAATTCTAACATGCCAGTTTGGGTAGGAAATAAAGCAGTTCGTTTTAATTCTAATACATTCCATTCCTTGCCTTGATAAATTTCTCTTCGAGCTTGAGGAGGATAAGGAATATTGAAATCTTGGCTCCAAAATCCTATCAGCGATGGTCGATTTGTTGGTCGCACATCCATTGGAATTCGGGTGTATAATTTATAACTAACCGTAATTTGTTCCCCTAATGTTGCCGATGTTTTGTTTGGTATGGCTAAAATAAAAATATTTTTATCAATGTCATTTCTTGAAATGGGATTGGGCTGTTGTTGTGGACTAGATTGAGGGAAATTTTGTTGGGGTTGTCGTTGCAGTTGTCGCATCATTTGTTGTTGCTGTTTCAACATGGCTAGCATAGGATCTTCTTCATCATCAAACATGTCGCCAAATGGATCGTTTTGTTGTATTTGTTGTTGACGACGATTAGCAACAGAACCATCAATAATTTCAATGGCAACATTATTTGAACGAATTTGCTTTCCTCCTGACAAGGATGCAATACCGCCAGGAATCACTAATTTACCTTTTCTTTTTGCTTTAAAAACATACGTTAATTCTAAAGATTGCGAAACTTCACCATTTATGATGCTTGCATTATTACTTCTTGATGGCCCATCTATGACTTCAAAATCTGGCATTGGTGACAATGAAAAACGTTGCGCATTGCTGATATTTTTTAAAATAAATTTTACTTCAAATTTATCATTAATCCCTACTTTTTGTGCAGCAGGTTGCGTAATAAAAACAGCCTCTTGCGCTTGCAAAATGGCAGCGCTCAATAACAGTAGAAATAATATACTTAAACTAATTTTCATTTTCTGTTCAATCCTCTTGAATATAAAAGCAAATTTAAAGCATGTCACAAAAATACGTGCGTTAAAACTATGTGAAAAAATAATTACAAATATCGAAATTATTATCTTTTATTTTCTAATTGCTTTTCTAACATCGCAATTCGTTTATCTTTTTCAATTAATTGTTTTTCATACAGCTCAATAATTTTTTCTATTGGATTAATGTATTGAGCAATTATAGCACCACCCAATTGGTTAATACTATTCACTAATTTTTCATCACTAAATGCTTTAATGACTTCTTTAGGAAAACCTATAGCTTTAGCTATTCGTTCAAGCAATTCATCATTTATTTCTGCTTTACTTTCTATTCTACTTATTTCTTGTTGGTTGGTATTTAATCGTTTAGCTAAGTCCGCTTGTTTAATGCCAGTAAGTTTACAAATACGTTCAATGTTTTTTCCAAGATGCATGAGGTTAATTTTGCGTAAAATACACACATATTTGCGTAAAAAACAAATGCTGATAGGGATTTTATATTATTAATTCATCCTAATTTTAGTATAAATTAAAAATATAAATATGAAAAGTCAAATTAAAATCTTACTAGCATTATTTTCCTTTATGCTTGTCTTCCAAAACTGCAAAAAAACAAGTTTGTCAGAAATCTCAACTAATAAAAAAGGTGTTAGTTCTAAAAATCAAATTGCCTCAGTTAGCTCAGCATTTTTTGAGTTAAATGCTGATGATTATTTAACTGTATATAATTCTTTAACCAATGATGAAATTAAAAATTTATGGCTACAACATATTGAAGAATTTATATCAAATAGAACTTTAACCAACTCTCAATTATTAAATGTCGATTTATTAAAAACATATATAACAAATGCAGACTTAGATAATATTGTAGCAAAAAATGATTTTGTGTCAGTATGGTTGCCAAATTCTTTACGTTTATTTTCTGAAGAAGAAGTCTATTTGCTTGCTTTTACTTTATACAATGATATTAATACATCGTATGAAAGTTTTAAACCTTATGTTGGTGGAGGCAGTGGAGGTGGGGGAACTCCATCAACTCCCAAAAAATCTTGCCAATGTGAAGTAGGTAGTAATTTTTGGGCATGTGCTCTACACCCAAAACAATGTGATAAGTTAGATTGTACACCCAATAAAGGCTGTGGTTTTTTAATGTGGTCAGAATGTGATGGTAGATGTAATCTATTAAAATAATAGTCTAAATGGCAAAAAATATATTAATCTTTTTCTTAAAAATGCTTTATGTGTCAGCATTTTTAATTTTATATAATTTCACTACTAATGGATATCTGAATAACTATGATTACAATACCCTCTCGAACTATAGTTTTCATATTTTTTTCATTATGCTTTATATATTTATATTTAGAAAACATACGAACACAAAAATTGATGTGGGTTTATTTTTAGCTAGTTTATTAGTTACAACGATTACAGCATATTTCAGTAGTTGGGAAGTTTTTTTTCCTGAGTTTTTTCCTTTTAATTTAATTTTGTGTTTGATAGCTATTTACATTGTATTTTTTGTAAAGAAAAATAAGTATTATCTAATTTTATTTTTTGGAATCATTGCATTCATTTCTGGTAAATTTTATATTGCAAATTATTACTACAAAGCAAGCACTAGTAATTCAGAAAAAATAAAACGTCCTTTGATAAAAGAAATGAAAGTCTTAAATATTAATTTAGATACCATAGTTGTAAAAACGGAAAATTATGCAGTAACTGTAATAAATTGGGGATTTATTGATTGCCTGCCTTGTAATAATTTAGATGAAATATTTGAAGAAAACATTATACCAAAGTATCAATATAATAAAAATATTTTTTTTGGTAAATTTAATATTTCTGATAGCATCTCAAGAATTGATTATTTTACCAAAGGAGCATATCGATCTCATTATTACCTTGATAAGGATTTTAAAAATTATAAATTAATTAAAAATAAAGGCTATCCAATTACAATTGTTATAAACAACATAGGTGAAATTGTTTATCGATATGACGGATATAATGTAAGTGATAAGCAAAATTACATAAATGACTTAACAAAAATCATTGACTCTTTAACCACAAAACAATATGAAATATCTGATAACAATAATTAGTGCAACATTAATATTGAGTAGCTGTAATTCTAAAGTAGAAAATAGAAATTTAATCGCAAATAAAATAATTGATTTAGGGGAAATTAATCCTAAGGATACTATTAAATTTAATGTAGATATTAAGAATCCTAATACAGAAGATACAATTTTTATAAAAAAAATATCAAGTGATTGCAATTGCACTATCTTAGCAAATGACAGCTATTTTTTAAACCCACTTTCAACAATATCTGTGAAAGGACTTTTTATACCTAAAAAAGATGATACAGGATTGATAGTAAAGAAAATATCAATAAATTCTACTGCAAAGTATCCTTTTAATATAGTTGAGATAAAAGCATTTGTAATTAGATAATGATCAAAGTTTAAATGTTGACAAAGTAATATGCTAATTATACCAAGGTCTTGTAAATAAATTTGTATTTTGCATACTTAAAGTTGTTAGAACATGAAAAAAATAATGGTATGTTGTTTGATCGCATTGTGTAGCCAAAATACATATGCTCAACAAAATTTAACTCCCGAAAAAATGTGGTCATTAGGTCGTGTGGCACCACAAGGTCTTAGTAAAGACGAAAACACAATTTATTACAGTGTTTCGGTTGCCGATACGAAAGAAAATAAAAGCAAAACAAAGTTCTATTCGATGCCAGTGACTGGAGGAAATACTGTAGAAATTTCTTCATTACCAGTAGTTGCCGATGCAGTAATGGATAACACTTTGGAAAATGCTTCTATTTCTCCAGACGGACGAACAATGATTTTTTCGAAAGAAATAAAGCTTCAAAAAATAAAAGGACAGGATAAATACCCTGAATTACAAAAATCGAATGTGCTTGTTTATGACGATTTAAACCAACGTCATTGGGATACGTGGGAAGATGGTGCCTATTCGCATGTATTTGTGGCTCAAAATAAAGGTGGAATGCCTGCTAATGAAATGGACATCATGAAAAACGAATTATTCGATTGTCCACAAAAGCCATTTGGTGGTGCTGAGGATTTGATGTTTGCACCCGATAGTAAATCGGTCGTTTATGTAACTAAAAAGAAAAGCGGAATGGAATATGCCATTAGCACAAACACAGATATTTACAACTATAATTTAGCAACTCTAGAAACTGAAAATTTAACTGAAGGCATGGAAGGTTATGATACAAACCCTGCTTTTAGCAAAGATGGAAATAATATGGCTTGGCTGAGCATGAAACAAGCCAATTGCGAAAGCGATAAAAACGAATTATGGATAATGGATTGGGCAACTAAAACAAAACATAATTTGACGAAAGATTGGGATGAAACCATCAATAGTTTTGCATGGAGTAAAGATGGTAAGCAAATTTATTTCATTGCTCCTTTTCATGGTACCGAACAATTATTTGAAGTAACAATCAATGAAGATTTTAAC
Organism: Bacteroidota bacterium; assembly: GCA_947461985.1. Classification (GTDB taxonomy): domain Bacteria; phylum Bacteroidota; class Bacteroidia; order Chitinophagales; family Chitinophagaceae; genus OLB11. The sequence goes on from CANHNT010000013.1 coordinate 5,247, forward strand.
GGAGTGGTTCGTCAAATTTCTAAAGGATCGTTTGATGTTAATGGTATTGCTGCCGAAACGCCTACTTCTATTATTGTAACAAGAACCGACATGAACCATGCCGTAGAAATTTATTCTATTGAAAAAATATCAGGCGAAATGACACAACTCACACACGTAAATGACGCTGCATATAACGATATTAATATGTGTGAAGTAAAAGAACGCTATACGCTGTTAGAGAATGGAGAAAACTTATTTTCATGGGTAATTTATCCTCCTAATTTTGATTCTACAAAAAAATATCCAACCCTTTTATATTGTCAGGGAGGGCCCCAAAGTGCGCTTTCACAATTCTATTCTTTCCGATGGAATTTTCAATTGATGGCAAGTCAAGGCTATATTGTCATTGCGCCAAACCGAACCGGAATGCCAGGTTGGGGAACTAAATGGAATGCAGATATTAGTTTAGATTGGGGAGGAAATCCAATGCGTGATTACCTTGCAGCTATCGACGATATTTCTACTGAATCCTATGTTGATACAGACCGACGTGGTGCTGTTGGTGCAAGTTATGGTGGCTATTCGGTGTTCATGTTAGCTGGTATGCACGAAGGGCGTTTTAAAACATTTATTGCACATGATGGTTTGTTCGATTTAAAAAGCTGGTATGGCACAACCGAAGAATTATGGTTTGCAAATTGGGACATTGGTGGACCTTATTGGGATCACAACAACAAAGAAGCACATAAGTCTTATACCGAATTTAGCCCGAGTAATTTTGTTGAATACTGGACTTCGCCAATCATGATTTATCAAGGAGGAATTGATTTTAGAGTTCCAATTGAGCAAGGATTACAGGCCTTTCAAGCAGCAAAAATAAAAGGATTAAAAAGTCGATTTGTTTATTTGCCAGAAGAAAATCATTGGGTTTTAAAACCACAAAATGGATTAGCATGGCAATATGAATTCTACAAATGGTTGAAAGAAACGTTGTAAATTAGATATTCTTAACACTATTTCCATTGATACAAATGGTGTTACTGATTTTTTTAATATTTTTACTCAATAAAAAAAGAGATTGCTGAACACAATCTCTTTTTTATTTTTTATAAGAATATAAAACCTATGCTTCTTTTTTATCAGATTCAGGTTTTTGTAATAATGCCTTACGGGAGAATTTAAATTTGCCTGTTTTAGGATCGGTGCCCATTAATTTCACTTCTACTTTGTCCCCTTCTTTAAACACACCGTCCATCGTTTCTAAACGAGCCCAGCTGATTTCAGAAATGTGTAATAAACCTTGTTTACCTGGTAAAAATTCTACAAATGCACCAAATGGCATAATTGATTTTACTGTTGAGTTGTAAATTGAACCAACTTCTGGAACAGCAACAATTCCTTTAATCCAAGAAAGTGCTTTATCTAAACCAGCTTTTTCTTTAGAGAAAATTTTAATATGCCCTTTATTTCCAACTTCTTCGATAGAAACCGTTGTACCTGTTTCACGTTGAATTTCTTGAATAATTTTACCCCCTGGCCCAATCACAGCGCCTATGTATTCTTTTTCAATTTCCATAAACTCCATACGAGGTGCATGAGGTTTCAAATCGCTTCTATATGCAGGAATACAGGCATACATGGCATCCAAAATATGTAAACGACCTTTGCTTGCTTGCGCTAAAGCAGAACGCATAACGTCCATACTTAAACCATCCACTTTAATATCCATTTGAACGCCACAAATACCATTACGAGTACCTGTTACTTTAAAATCCATATCACCTAAATGATCTTCATCTCCTAAAATATCAGTTAAAACTACCCATTTACCATCAGAAGCACGAGAAATTAATCCCATAGCAACTCCAGAAACGTGGTTAGCAATTGGAGCACCTGCATCCATCAATGCTAATGAACCAGCACAAACAGTTGCCATTGATGATGAACCATTGCTTTCTAAAATATCAGAAATAATACGAATCGTGTATGGGAACTTTTCTTTTGCAGGAATTACTTGTTCTAATGAACGTTGAGCCAAATTACCATGGCCAACTTCTCTACGACCCGGTCCTCTCATTGGTTTAATTTCACCGGTTGAGAATGGAGGAAAATTATAGTGTAAATAGAAGCTAGAATACTCACTTCCATTCGCATCTTCAATCATTTTTTCATCATCAGGAGTCCCTAATGTAACGGTACTCAACGATTGAGTTTCACCACGAGTAAATAAGGCGGTTCCGTGTGGAGAAGGTAAATAATCAATTTCCATCTCTAACGCACGAACTTGATCCGGTGCTCTTCCATCTAAACGAACTTTTTCATCAATCATCATATTACGGATGACTTCTTTTTCTAAATCATGAAAATAATAGCCAACCAAAGCAGCATCTTCAGGAGTTAATTCTCCTAAATGCTCTACAACTTCTTTCGCAATTGCTTTAAAAGCATCGCTTCTATCATGTTTCGCAGAAGCCGATTTTGCTACTGTATACACTTTATCTTTTGCAAATGCAGTAATTTTTGCATTTAATTCTTCATTTCTATATGGTTTTGTGTATTCTCTTTTTGCAGGAGAACCCAACATTTCCCATAATTCTTTTTGTGCTTGTACTTGAATTTTGATCGCTTCATGACCCACTTCAATCGCTTGAATTAAATCTTCTTCACTACATTCTTTACTTTCACCTTCTACCATCATGATATTTTTTTCAGTAGCAGCAATGATAAAATCCATATCAGACTCCAACATTTGAGAACGAGTAGGATTGATAATCATTTTACCAGCAATACGAGAAACACGTACTTCTGAAATAATTTCTTGAATTGGAACGTCAGACACTGCTAATGCAGCTGATGCAGCCAATGCAGCTAAGGCATCTGGCATAATTTCTGGGTCAGATGAAACTAAGGTAACCAATACTTGTACGTCACATAAATAATCATCTGGAAATAAAGGACGCAATGCACGGTCAATTAAACGAGAAATTAAAATTTCATTATCGCTTAATCTTCCTTCACGTTTAAAAAATGAACCAGGAATACGACCTGCTGAAGCAAATTTTTCTTGATAATCTACTGATAAAGGGAAAAATGATTGTCCAGCTTTTGGTTCTTTATTGGCCACAACGGTTGCTAATAAAGCACAATTGCCCATTTTCACTAATACCGATCCATCTGCTTGACGAGCTAATTTTCCGGTTTCAATTGTTATTTGGCGACCATCGCCTATGTCGAATGTTTTTGTTTTTAAATTAAACATGGTATATGTTTTTAATTGTTTAGGAGTTTAGAGTTGTTTAGGAGTTTAGTTTTATTTAATCTTTTTTGATTAAATATTATACAACACACCAAAATCAATCTTTAAATTAGATTGATTACAAAAAACACCTGTAAATGAATTTTTAATAAAATAGAATATCCCTAAAAAAGCAATTCCCAACCTTTGGAGTTGGGAACACTTTATAAAAGTTATTTTCTTAATCCTAGGGTTACCAATAATGCTCTGTAACCGGTTAGATTTGTTTTTTGTAAATAAATAAGTAAGCTTTTACGTTGTCCTACTAATTGGATTAAACCTCTATTTGAGTTAAAATCTTTTTTGTTGGTTTGCATGTGACCAGAAATATGTTTGATTCTTTCTGTTAACATTGCAATTTGTGCTTCTGTAGACCCAGTGTTAGTTTCGCTACCACCGTGAGTTTTAAATAATTCTTTTTTGCGTTCGATTGTTAATACTGACATCTTTAAAGTATTAGGGTTTTAAATTTTAATTGACTGCAAAAGTAAGGCATTTTTTAATACTATCCAATTTGTTCCTGTTTTTTCCACAAAATAGATTGATTTAATTATTATTTATGTAATTTTTTTGAATGTGATGGATTCGTATTTTGCAAGGATGTTGTTTCATTATTCTAATTTTATTTATATCCATAACTATCAGAATAAAAAATTAATGAACATTATCTAGCTTAAAATCTATTTTTATTTCTTATTTGATTGCTTAAAATTAACATTTTTAAATAATTTGAGTTAAAAGATTATTTATTTTTTAATTTTTGGATTGCATTTTCAGTTTTTTTACAATTTTATTTACCCAATTTGATAAGACTAGTATTATAACAACTCCTATAACTGATCTAATTATTATTGCTTTAAATAATAAGCCGATAACTTTTTAAATTTATTTTTCCATTTTACTGTATGTTAATTTCTTCATCCATTCTCTGTAACCAAGCACAGCAATAACAACATAAATGATAGTCAATAGTGATGTTAATTCTAGCCCTTTATAAATTTGCAAGGGAATCGCAATGAGGTTTGAAATATTTAACAAAATCCAATTTTCTACTTTACGTTTTAGCAATAACCAAGTACCAGCCCAAGCAAAGGCAGAGACAGTTGCATCTAAATAAGGAACCGTACTATCAGTATATTTATTTAATAAGAAAAAGAGAATTAAAAATGAACTAACTAATATTCCTGTAGAAGCAACCCATTCTCTTTTAGTTGTTATTGAAATTTTTTGTTGGCTTTTTTGTTGCCATAAAAACAAGCCTAAAATACTTGCTGATAAATAATATAAATTCAATACACTTTCGGCATACAATTTAAAATCATAAAAAACATAGGTGTAAAAACAGACACTTATAATGCCAGCATAAAAATTGATCAATTTGTTTTTTAACGCTAAAAAAACTTGTAAAACACCAAATGAAAAAGCAACCCATTCAAAAACAGATGTTGCTTGAAATTGTGTAATAATATGTTGAGTAACAGAATCGATATTGTAAAACTACTAATTATAATTGTTTGAACTATAACTTAAATGACCTTATATCCTATAAATCGTCATATTACTAATCAAAAGATAAACTACAACTTTAATATGTTGGATTTAAAACTTAATTTCTTCTCCAGTATTATTATCAAAAAATTTGTATTGCAAAAATTCAAACCCTTCATCTTCAATAATGGTAAAAGCTCCGTAGGCTTTTTTCCATTTGGCAAAAATAGAATTCCACAATAACCCTTTGGTTAGATGCGATTTAACGATTGGATGCACATGTAATTCCAGTTTAGCATTTAAATTTGCCTTTAAATATTTTACATGTTTTTCAATATCATCAATCAATAATTGAGAAGAACGAACTTTTCCTGATCCTTCACAACTTGGACAGATTTCACTGGTAGAAATTTTAATTTCAGGGCGTAAACGCTGTCGAGTAATTTGTAACAATCCGAATTTAGAAAGTGGTAAAACGCTGTGTTTTGCTCTATCTTCTTTCATTAAATCTTCAACACAAGCAGCAATATCTCGTCTATTATCGGCACTTTTCATATCAATAAAGTCGACAATAATAATGCCTCCAATATCCCGTAAACGCAATTGTCGAGCTATTTCTTTTGCTGCTTCCATATTGGTATTTAAAGCAGTTTCTTCTTGATTTTCGTTTGAAAATTTATGCCCACTGTTTACATCCACTACGTGTAACGCTTCGGTATGTTCAATAATTAAATAGCCTCCACTCTCCAACATCACTGTTTTACCAAACGAAGATTTTACTTGTTTTGAGATGCCGTAATGATCAAAAATTGTAGCCCCATTATTATATAAACTCACGATATTTTCTCTACCAGGCGCAACATTAGCAATATACTCTTTTGCTTCTTTTACAATGGAACTATCGTTGGCTACAATTTTATTAAAATCTTTATTTAATAAATCTCGTAATAAGGAAGTCGTTTTATTTTGCTCACTCAATATTTTTTGAGGAGGCGTTGCCCCTTTCAAATTAAATTGAATGGACTTCCATGCATCAATTATTTGCAATAAATCTTTGTGTAATTCAGCTGTGCTTTGACCTTCGGCTGCCGTACGAACAATTACCCCAAAATTATTGGGTTTTATGCTTTCAATAATTCGTTGTAACCGCTTGCGTTCTTCAGTTGAATGAATTTTACGGGATACATTTACAAAGTTATTGAATGGCGTAACCACAATAAATCGACCAGGCAATGAAATTTCACAGCTAATACGAGGACCTTTAGACGAAATCGGTTCTTTAAGAATTTGCACTAACAAACGGGGTTTGTTTACTACAACTTCATTAATTTTCCCTGTTTTTATAATTTCTGGTTCTAATTGAAATTTAGAAAAATCAAAATCTGAATGTTGTTTTTCAGTAATTGACATTTCGGTAAATTTTACCAAACTTTTAAAATAAGGGCTTAAATCGGTATAGTGCAAGAAAGCATCCTTTTCGTGTCCAATGTCCACAAAAACAGCATTTAACCCTGGCATTAGTTTTTTAACTTTGCCAAGATATAAATCGCCTACGTTGAATTGGCCTCCTGAATTATCGTAATGTAATTCTACTAGTTTTTTTTCTTCTAGTAAAGCAATTTCAATTCCGGCTTCGGATGATTGGATGATGAGTTCTTTGTTCAAAACTTTATAAAAGGTTTCTTACAACAATAATCACACGCATACACTAGCAAACAACTAGGAGTAAAACTTCTAGAAATTTGAAGAGAATATTATTACAGGAAGAAATTATTTCTTCTTATGACGATTCTTTCTTAAACGTTTTTTACGTTTGTGGGTAGCGATTTTATGTCTTTTACGTTTTTTTCCGCAAGGCATGATGAAAATGTTTTTTGTTAAAAAATATTGTTTACTTAAATGTCTTAATATAGCTATCTATTTCTTTTGTAAAATCTGGATTTTTTACTAAAGTTTTGCATTTTTCAAAAAGCTCAATTGCTTTTTGTTTGTCGCCTAAACCTTTGTAGGCTTCGGCTAAAAAATACATGGCTTCCGTATTATCCGGTCTTAATGAAAGAACTAGTTCTAGTCGTTTTTTTGCTTTATCAAATTGTCCAGACTGTATGGCTAATTTACCTAAGATAATATTAGCAGGAATGTTAGTACTGTCGTTTTGAGTTATTTCTCGTAAGAGAGTTACACCCTTCATCGTTTCACCAGTTCCTTCTGTGTAACAAGTAGCTAAAGCTATTTTTGTGTCTGTGTTTGTAGGATTTAGTTCAATTGCTTTTTCAAAACAACTAATCGCTTCTACAGCCTGCCACTTTCTTATTGATGGTTCTTCGGTTTTTTGAAGAAGTGCTACAAATAGATTTCCTGCAAATGTGACACTTTTTTCTGTATTTTCCAAAAAAGCTCCTTTTTTATAATAATTAGCCGCCATATTAAGGTCTTTTTGAGCTTCCCAAAACTCAGCAATATCTTTATAAGCTATAGCTGTATTGCTTTTTGTGGCTGATTGTGTTAGATTGTTTGCTTTAATTTTATTTTCGTCAGAAAGTTTGGCAATAGCCTCATTTGTATATTTTGTAAAATCTAAATCAGCAATTTGAGCTGAAGGATTCATACCCGACATTGGTCCAGCTTCACCGGCTTGATGCTGGTGTTCGCTTGTTTGCCCATTTGATTCGGTTTTTTTAGAACCGATCATATCCCCGAAAAAATAAAGAGCTATAAATAAAATTATAGCTCCTACAATTAAAAATAGTTGTTTTTTTTGCACTTTATATATTATAATTTATCCTATTAATCTAAAACGTCTTCTTTAACGACCATAATATTAGACATATTTATTTTTTTAACTTCATCTACGAATTCTTTTGCTGGTTTAAATGATGGCACATAATGTGCAGGAATGTAAACTGAAGTATTTTTTTTAATATTTCGGCCCAGTTTCGCGGCTCTTTTTTTTGTGATAAAGCTTCCAAATCCACGGATATAAATGTTTTCTCCTTCAATCAGTGTATCTTTAACGTTTACAAAAAAACTTTCCAAAGTTACCAAAACATCAACTTTAGGAATCCCTGTTTGGTCAGATATCATGTTTATTAAATCAGCCTTCTTCATAGTAGTAGTAGTATTTATTTATAAGTTATATTTGACAAAAATAATTCATTTTTTTGATTTTTTTTGATTTTTTTGATTTTTTTTGATTTTTTTAACTCATATTCAATTGTTTAAAGAACTATTACTTCATTGGGATAAAACTAGTAATCATCGCACAATGCCTTGGAAAGGTATTAAAGATCCTTATAAAATATGGATTAGTGAAATTATTTTGCAACAAACTCGGGTTGAGCAAGGAACTATTTATTACCATAAATTAATTGAAAAATACCCATCTGTTTTTGATTTAGCAAATGCCGATGAACAAGAACTTTTTTCAATTTGGCAAGGTTTAGGTTATTATAGTAGATGCCGAAATTTGCATGAAACAGCAAAATCAATAGTCTCGAATTTTAATGGCATTTTCCCAAATAAGCATGAAGTAATTATTACGTTAAAGGGTATTGGAGATTATACTGCTGCTGCGATTGCATCATTTGCATACAATTTGCCATTTGCTGTGGTCGATGGAAATGTGGTTAGGGTATTGAGCAGAATTTTCATGATTAATGAAAATTATCATACCAATAAAGGAAAAAAATATTTTTTAGAATTCAGCAACAATCTTTTAGACGAAACACAACCTGCAAAATACAATCAAGCGATTATGGATTTCGGTGCAACCATTTGCAAGCCTCAAAATCCGCTTTGTAACGATTGTCCATTTGTTGATATGTGCAAATCTTTTGAATTTAATAAAATAGGTGAGTTTCCAATAAAAAAAGACAAAATAATTCATAAAAAAAGACATTTTCATTTTTTTGTCATTGAGGATAAACAACACATTTATATTACGTTACGAACTGAAAAAGACATTTGGCAAACGCTTCACACCTTTTATTTAGTTGAGTCAGATTCTGAAATAATTTCATTCAATAAAAAAGAATTTAATTTGAGGCCATCTTCTGAAATAGCCCCTCAAATTTTTAATCAAACATTATCTCATCAAAAAATAACGGGGTATTTTTATTTCTTTCCTAGCAATTTATTTTCAACAACTTTTTTAAAAAAACTTCAAAAAATAAATAAAAAAAGCATTTCTCAATATGCTTTTCCTCGTATAATTATTTCTTTTTTTGAAAAAAATAATTATCTTTAATGTATAATTTTTGATTTTTTATTTAAAATAAGTAAATAATGAGAGGCGTTAATCATGTTTTTTTAATTGGGAATTTAGGGAAGGATCCAGAAATTCAATATATAGATGGCGAAATTCCTGTTGCGAAATTTCCGCTAGCAACCACAGAAACCTATAAGGATAAAAAAGGGGTAACTATTCCACAAACTGAGTGGCACAACATTGTGCTTTGGAGAGGCTTGGCAGAATTAGCTGCTAAATATTTACACAAAGGCAGTTTAGTTCATATTGAAGGTAGCTTACGCACTCGTTCGTGGGAAGATAAAGATAAAAATAGGCGTTTCATGACTGAAATTATCGCAACCAATTTGGTTATGTTGGATAAAAGAAAATCTGACACAGAAGTTAGTGTTGATGACTTTATAAGCAACATTGAAGAACCTTCTTCAGATGATTTGAACAGCGAACTCCCTTTTTAATTATATTTGCACTTTAAAAAATAGAAAAAATCTATTTATTTCTTAACGAAAACATACAATTTTGGACCCTGATTCGGTAAACTTTATATTATTAAGCACAGAAAATCTTGGAATTTCCACTGAGGTTATTTTAGGAATTATCATTTTTATTTTACTGTTTTTTACTGCATTAATTTCTGGTTCTGAAGTAGCTCTTTTTTCTTTGTCTTCAAAAGACATTAACTACATGAAGCAAAAGGAAGACAATAGCTACAATACTGTTTTAGAGCTAATTGAACACCCAAAAAGATTATTAGCGACTATTTTAATTGCCAATAATTTTTTAAGTATTGCCGTTATTATTAGCACCAATTTATTATTTAATAGTTTGATAAATATGGAGGCTCTTTATCCAAATCATGAACCTCAATTTTATACCATACTAAATATAATTATACAAGTAGTTTTAGTCACTTTTTTCTTGGTTCTATTTGGAGAAGTTTTGCCGAAGGTATATGCCACGCAAAATAATATGCGCTTGAGTGTATTTACCGCTCCAGCGATCAAATTTTTAGATAATTTATTGAGCCCTTTGAGCAATTTTTTAGTTACTTCGACTTCTTTTATTGAACGAAAATTAGCAAACTCCAAAAAGAATGAAATTAGCAACGAAGATTTTGAAAATGCAATAGAATTAACCGTTGGTCACTCTGCTACTAAAGAAGAGAAAAACATTTATAAAGGCATTGTGAAGTTTGGTGAAATTTATGTAAAACA
>CANHNT010000014.1 GCA_947461985.1 Bacteroidota bacterium
TCCTTAAAAAAAATAGCAAGTCATGACTCAAATTAAAAAGCTTTTAATTAATACAATTAATCCTTCAATTGAAGCAAGAGATTTACAAACATTACAAGACAAAACAGGTAATATTTACGAATCCATTGCTATTATTGCTAAGCGTGCCAATCAAATAAATTCTAAAATAAAGGATGAATTACATCGTAAATTAGAAGAATTTGGTAGTTTGACTGACAATTTGGAAGAAATAAATGAGAATAAAGAACAAATTGAAATTTCTCGTTTTTACGAAAGAATGGCTAATCCAGCAATTCAAGCAACCAATGAACTTTTGAACGATAAAATTTATCACAAGCCCAAAGAAGCATAAGTTTCATTTTGCTATCAGAGTGAGCCTATTTTGGCTCAACAATTACTCCAAAAATGAAGGTATTCGATATGCCTTTATCCAAACAACTTGGTATTATTCAATTTGATGATGCCTAATATTTGTTGAAGTTACATACGATTAAAAATCTTAAATAAGCATAAAATAAAGAATGTTTCATGCTTATTTTCATTTGCTGAAATCACATATGGCTATTTTCTACAAAGAAAATCGTTATTAAAATAGATGCATAGTTATAGAACAACTAAAATTGTATAGTTGCAATAGGTTAATTTCATTGGTTTAGTAAACATGAAAAACGATTAATTTTTACAGAACTTTATCATTTACCCAACTCATTTATTGACTTTTTGTTGCATCTTTGTAGGTAATGAAAGGCAAAAAAATAATCCTTGGAATTTCAGGAAGCATAGCTGCTTACAAAATTCCTATGTTAGTTAGATTGCTCTTAAAAAAAGGGGCCGAGGTAAAAATAGTGATGACTCCAAGTGCGGCTAGTTTTGTTTCACCTTTGGTGTTGAGTACTTTAACAAAACATCCTGTTTTAATAGAATTATCATCCAATGAAACTTGGGCAAATCACGTTGCATTAGGCCGTTGGGCCGACTTGATGATAATAGCACCTGCATCTTGCAATACAATTGCAAAAATGGCGAATGGAATTTGTGACAATCTTCTTTTAGCTGTTTATTTATCTGCTGCTTGTCCTGTTATGGTTGCACCTGCTATGGATGAAGATATGTGGAATCATCCTTCACTTCAACAAAATTTACTGAAATTAAAATCATACCAAAATATTGTTTTAAATACTGAACATGGTGAGCTAGCCAGTGGGTTAATTGGTTTTGGAAGAATGCTTGAAATTGAAAAATTAATTACAGAAATAGACTCATTTTTTAATACAAAACAACGTTTAAAAAATAAAAAAGCACTAGTTACTGCTGGTCCCACATACGAAAACCTCGATCCTGTACGTTATATAGGAAATTATAGCAGTGGAAAAATGGGAATAGCAATTGCAGAAATACTAGCCAATGAAGGTTGTGAAGTACTATTGGTGTTGGGTCCAACTCCTTTAACAACAGTGCATACAAATATTAAAACCATTAATGTGCGCTCGGCACAACAAATGTTGAACGCTTGTATGACTCATTTTACAGAAACAGATATTGCCGTAATGAGTGCTGCAGTTGCAGATTACACACCAATTACCGTTTCAGATTCTAAAATTAAAAAAAATGATGGTGAGTTTACAATTCAACTTAAAAAAACTACTGATATTTTAAAACAATTAGGAACTATAAAAACAAGCAGTCAAGTATTAATTGGTTTTGCTTTAGAAAACAACAATGAAAAAACATATGCCCTAAAAAAGCTACAAGAAAAAAATGCAGATGCCATCGTTTTAAATTCGCTCAATGACGAAGGTGCTGGTTTTGCACACGATACTAATAAAATTACCATTTTTGAAAAAAATGGCACCGAAACAAACTACGAATTGAAAAATAAAAAAGAAGTTGCAAAGGATATTGTAGAAAAAATAATCAAATTATGTCTATGAAAAAATATTTGTGTCTAATTACTATTTTACTCTTTGCTATAAGTGGTAAAGCGCAAGAATTCAACTGCAAAGTAAATGTAAATGCAGATCAAATTCCTGGAGTTGAAGCCAAGGTTTTTAAAACACTCGAGCAATCGCTCAGTGATTTTATCAATACACGAAAATGGGGTAATGATGTTTTTCAAACGAAAGAAAAAATTGAATTGGTATTTACACTCATTTTGAGTAAAAAAATTGATGGAGTAGAAGGAGGTTATTTGGGCAGGCTTTCTGTTCAGTCTAAACGACCTATTTTCAATTCGTCCTACTCATCTACCATAGTTAACTACACTGATAAAGATTTAGCGATAAAGTATATAGAATTTCAACCCATTGAATTTAATGACAATCGGGTGGTCACCAATGATGCATTATCCTCTAATTTGCCAGCAATTATTTCCTACTATTGTTATATTGCTTTGGGCTTAGATTATGATAGTTTTTCTTTAAAAGGAGGTACAGATTTTTACAATAAAGCGTTAAACATTGCGAACAATGCACCCGAAAATAATGCTATTGTAGGCTGGAAAGCAACTGAAAGTCAGCGAAACCGATTTTGGTTGATAGATCAATTGCATAACAATCGGTTTGATAAAATGCGAACTGTTTTTTATCAATACCACCGAGTAGGGTTAGACTTATTAACTTCGGACCCTGAATTAGGAAGAGTTAATATAAATGGATTAATTCCCATATTAAAAGAGGTCAATCAAGAAAACCCTTCAAGTATGTTGATGCAATTTTTCTTTTCATCCAAAAGCGAAGAGTTTCAAAATTTTATTTCTGCCTCAACCATGGCAGATAAACAAAAACTGATTCCAATATTATCTCAATTAGATGTAGTCAATGCAAATAAATATATTCAATTACTTAAATAGATGCGTAAATTAAATATTATATCTATTTTATTCTTGGCGATATGGATGATGAACTGCACCAATAATAAAGGCATTTTACCACAAAAAAAAATGACCCAAGTTCTACTTGAACTCCATCTAGCTGAAGCATTAGCACAACATTTGCCCAAAGATTCCTTGCAAAAGGACATTAAAAATCAAGACTCTTTAGCAATTTTTACAAAAGAAATTTTTACGCATAACAAAGTAACAGAAAAGGAATTTTTGCAAAGTATGGAATGGTACAAAAGCAAACCAGAATTACTGGATTCAATGTATCAAAATATTTTATCAGAAATAGCAATACTTCATTCAAAAAAAGTTAAATAATCTGTATAAAATTGTTAGGGCAATCCTTTTTAATCACTTAAATTCGCAAAAAATTATATAATTATTCATTAAATTGAAAAATGGGACAATTAAAAGAAGCCTTTTACGAAGTAGCATCAAAATCGTCAATAGAAATAAAAGAAATGTTGAAAACACATGGTGACACAGTAGTTGACACCGTAACGTTATCACAAATTTATCAAGGAATGAGAGGAATTATAGGTTTAGTTACCGAAACTTCATTGCTTGATTCTGAAGAAGGAATTCGTTTTAGAGGCCATTCTATACCAGAATTGGTAGAAAAACTTCCCCATATTGAAGGAGGTACACAACCATTGCCCGAAGGTTTATTTCATTTAATGATGTTAGGAGAAGTGCCTACACAAGAACAAGTAGAGCATATTTCTGCTGTTTGGGCTCGTCGTTCACACGTTCCTAATTATGTGTTTGATGCAATAGAGGCGTTGCCAGTGCACACTCACCCGATGACACAATTTAGCATTGCTATCATGGCATTGCAAACAGAATCGTTATTCGCAAAAGCCTATAACGAGGGAATTAGTAAAAAAGATTATTGGGATCCAATTTTTGAAGATACCATGAATTTAATTGCTCGTTTGCCAAGAATTGCTGCTTATATTTATAGAAGAAAATACAAAAATGGTGATCATATTCAACCTAATGGTATGTTAGATTGGTCGGCCAATTTTGCGCACATGTTGGGCTATGAAGATGAAGGATTTAGAGAATTAATTCGTTTATACATGACCATTCATGCAGACCATGAAGGCGGAAATGTGAGTGCACATACTACCCATTTAGTTGGTTCTGCATTAAGTGATCCTTATTTATCATTAGCTGCTGGTATGAATGGTTTAGCTGGCCCTTTACATGGTTTGGCTAATCAAGAAGTAATTCGTTGGATAGAAGAAATGAATCGTGAATTAGATACCGATTTGCCTACTAAAGAACAAATAGCAGCTTATGTAGAAAAAACGTTAAAAGATGGCAAAGTGGTTCCAGGATACGGTCATGCTGTGTTGCGTAAAACCGATCCTCGTTTTGAAGCACAACAAGTTTTTGGAAAACAATATTGTGCGGATGATAAATTGGTTCAAACAGTTTGGAATATTTATGAAGTAGTGCCTCCAATATTATCTGCAACAGGAAAAATTAAAAATCCTTGGCCAAATGTAGATGCTCACTCAGGTGCATTATTAAAACACTATGGTTTGATGGAAGAAGATTTTTACACGGTAATGTTTGGCGTTTCAAGAGCATTAGGCGTATTGGCTAGTCTTTGTTGGGACAGAGTTTATGCGTTCCCATTAGAACGTCCAAAATCAGTTACTACACATCAAGTAAAACAATGGTTGAATAAAGAAATTCCTACTTTAGAATAAAGTAACATTTTATAAAATATCAAAAGCTCGTTTTAATTAACGAGCTTTTTTGTTGAAATAAAATGATATTGATTTCTGGAAATGATATGACAGTTTATCTGTAAATTTGGCGAAAATAAAAAAGGCATCATGAGCGAAGAAAAGGTATTGAATTTTATTGAAGAAATAATTGACAATGATTTAAAGAGTGGAAAATATGAACAAATTGTAACTCGTTTTCCTCCCGAGCCCAATGGCTATTTGCATTTGGGACACGCTTCTGCTATTTGTTTTAATTTTGGATTAACTAAAACTTTTCCTGGTTACACCAATCTTCGTTTTGATGATACAAACCCCGAAACAGAAGAAACTGAATATGTGGAAAGCATAAAAGCCGACATAAAATGGTTAGGTTTTGAGTGGAAAAATGAATTGTATGCCTCCAATTATTTTGATCATTTATATGAATTTGCATTGGTTTTAATTCGTAAGAATTTGGCTTATGTAGATGATTCGACTTCAGAAGAAATTAGAGCCTTGAAAGGAACGCCTGTTGAAGCAGGAAAAAATAGTCCAAACAGAGATAGAAGAGTTGAGGAAAATTTGGATTTGTTTACTCGAATGAAAAATGGTGAATTTCCTGATGGGGCAAAAGTACTTCGAGCAAAAATAGATATGGCACACACCAACATGTTGATGCGTGACCCCATTTTATATCGGATTAAGCATGCAAAACATCATCGCACTGGCGACAAATGGTGCATATATCCGATGTATGACTTTGCACATGGTCAAAGTGATAGCATAGAACATGTTACACATTCTATTTGTACGATGGAGTTTATTCCTCATCGTGCGTTGTATGATTGGTGCATTGCAAATTTAGAAATTTATCCATCTCATCAATATGAATTTGCTCGTAGAAATTTGAGCTACACCATTACTAGCAAAAGAAAATTGTTGCAATTAGTAACCGAAAATCATGTGGAAGGTTGGGACGATCCTCGAATGCCAACCATTAGTGGATTAAGAAGAAGAGGCTATACACCAGAAAGTATTCGTAATTTTTGTATAACCATTGGCATTGCAAAAAGGGATAATTTGGTGGATATGTCGGTATTGGAACATAGTGTTCGTGAGCATTTAAACAAAATTTCGTTGCGCAGAATGGCTGTTTTAGACCCAATAAAATTAGTGATTACGAACTACGAAGACGCCAAAGAAGAAATGTTGCATGCCGAAAACAATCCGGAAGACGAAAACAGTGGTAGCCACGAAATTGCTTTTGGAAAAGAAATTTGGATTGAGCGTGATGACTTCATGGAAACGCCTCCAAATAAATTTTTCCGTTTAGGACCAGGCCTAAGTGTTCGTTTAAAACATGCTTATATTGTTCAATGTCATGATTTTAAAAAAGATGAAAACGGAAATATTACTGAAATACATTGCAACTATTTTCCTGAAAGCAAAAGTGGACAGGATACCAGTGGCATCAAAGTGAAAGGCACTATTCATTGGGTGAATTGCAAGTATGCCAAAGAAGCCGAAATTCGTTTGTATGACCGTTTATTTAAGGTAGAAAATCCTGGTAAGGAAGAAGATATTTTGTCGACAATCAATGAAAATAGTTTGACGATTATTCACAAAGCATACATTGAGCCAGCATTAGCAAAAGCAACGATTGATGATAAGTTTCAATTTCTTCGTTTGGGCTATTTCTGTTTAGACAAAAATGCCACGGCAGAACATTTAATTTTCAATAGAACGGTTAGCTTAAAAGATTCTTGGGCGAAAGAAGTTAAAAAAGGATAGAAATAAGTTGTCTTTTTTTACAGTGAAATTTAAAACGAAAAACAATTTACATTTGCATAAATAATTTGTAAATGAAAAAAATAGTTACGTTCATTAGTTTAGTGGTTGTTCTTTTTTCTTGTAAAGAAAACAATCATAAATTTACGATTTCAGGAACCATTAAAAATATGGGAAACGGAGAAATTTATTTTATCCCGTCAGGTGATGTTCCAAAAGTTGATACTGTAAAAGTGGCAAACGATCAATTTACTTATGAAGGAAATGCAACAGAACCAACAGTGTATATGGCTAATTTTGGTGCTGATCAAAAGCCTGCATTTTTTGTGGTAGAACCAGGGAAAATTACATTGAATTATCAATTAAATAATCTTGAGAGTATTGATATAAAAGGCGGGAAAGAACAAGAAGTATATGCACAATTTTTAGCCCTAGGAAAACCTATTATGGCTCAAATGGATTCGTTAGGGCAAATAGCTCAAACCAATGAAAACAATCTACAGTTAATAAGTTCCTTACAAGAAAACTTTTTTGCATTAGATGCTGATTTGAAAAAGAAACAACTCGAATTTATTACGAACAACAAATCGAGCATTGCCACCGCTTTTATCGGAATCAACTATTTGAACGAAAAAATGGATAAAACGTTGGCAGATGTAGAGCAATTAAATGCATTGTTGGACGAAAAGGTGAAAGCTTCCTATTACGGAAAAAAATTAGCAGAATTACAACAACAACTGAGCTCAACTACTGAAGGATCATTGGCGCCCGATTTTACATTAAATGATATGAATGATCAGCCCGTTTCACTTTCTTCATTTAAAGGCAAGGTAACACTTATTGATTTTTGGGCAAGTTGGTGTGGTCCTTGTAGAGCTGAAAATCCAAATGTAGTTGCAGCTTACAAGCAATTTCATGCTAAAGGTTTTGAAATTTTAGGGGTTTCACTTGATGATCAAAAAGATAAATGGATACAGGCTATTTCAAAAGATAATTTAACTTGGACCCACGTAAGCGATTTAAAAGGATGGCAATCTGATGTGGCTACAAAATATGGTATTCAATCTATTCCGTCTAATTTTTTGATAGATGCTAGCGGAAAAATTATTGCGAAAAACCTACGTGGAGAAGATTTAGAAAATAAATTATCTGAAATTTTTAAATAAGAAAAAATGCTAAAAAAATATTTTTCAATTGCAATTTTATTTGCAACAACTATTATAAGTTCAAATGCAATTGCAAAAAATAATTGCACCATCAAAGCGAGCATTTTGGATATGCAAGAAGGAACAATATTTATTCGAAATTTAACTTCCCCTAAAATAGATACTATTGTTATTACAAAAGGTTTATTTAGTTATAATTGTGAAATTAGTGAACCAACGCCTTTTGTTTTAATAGATGAAGCCAATCATTATCAATTATTTTTTGCAGATCCCAATGCAACAATCAACATAAAATTGAAACGAAAAGAAATGCAGGTTACTGCCTTGGAAGGCTCAAAATCGCAAGATGTTTTTCGTAAACTAATTAATGCAAATGAACCTTTGCAACAATTAGCAGCAAAATTACAACAAGATATCAATACTGAGGGAGCAAATAAAGACAGCATTGCTCAAGTATTAAATGCAATTAATATTCAATCTAAAAATAATTTTTATAGCTTTTTAAAAGAGAATAAAACATCCGAAGTTTCTTCATTTATTTTATTTAGTACCATTTCAAATGATAGAAATGTGAATACTAAAAGTGCCGATACTATGTATCAGTTATTAGAAGGAAAAGGAAAAACATCATTTTATGGAGTAGAATTAACAAAACTGATGAATAAATTAAAAGCGGTTGAAGTTGGATATTTTGCCCCAGACTTTACATTGCCAGATTCGACCGGAAATACAAAACATACTTTATCCAAAATTTATGGTCAAAATAAATATGTACTAATTGATTTTTGGGCTAGTTGGTGTGGACCTTGTAAAGCAGAAATTCCATTTTTAAAAACTGCTTATGAACGATTTCATAACAAAGGATTCGAAATAGTAAGTGTTTCTTTAGACGATAAAAAACAAGCATGGTTAGCTGCATTAAGACAATATCAAATGCCTTGGATTCATGTTTCAGACATCAAAGGATTTAGGAGTTTAGTCAATGAGTTATATCATGTACCATCTATTCCAAAAACTTTGTTGCTAGATAAAACAGGGAAAATAATCGCTACAGATTTAAGAGGACGAGCATTGGATTTAAAATTAGAAGAATTATTGAAGAAATAATATTTTTCTTCCAAAAAACCATTTTTATCAATCATCTGCCATTATTACATACATTTAAGTTTGGAATATAATTTGTAAGTATCATACTATGGAAAAAATCATTGCATCTCTTTTTTCAAAAAAGCCAAGTTTACTTTTTTGTATCGTCATGGATTTAATAGGCATGGCCTCTTTTCTCATTCCTGCTTTGGGCGAATGGTCTGATGTAGTATGGGCTCCTTTTTCTGCTTATATTTTCTATCAAACATTTGGAGGTTTGGGAGGCATGTTGGGTGGAGCATTTTCATTTTTAGAAGAAATATTGCCCTTTACCGACATTATCCCTACTTTCACAATTGCTTGGTATATTCAAAATAAAGTAATGAAAAACGGAACCTTAAAAACAACTTCAAAAAATGAGATTGAAGATGCCGAAGTCATTGAAATTAAATAAGCCATTCAAATACAGTATTATCATAATATAAAAATTAGTTTCCATTTTATGATAAATTTCACAACTTCTATCATTTAAAAAATTATTTTTGTAGCAATACTCATATTTTGACAAATAAAATTTTAATCATTTTTATTGTTTGCACACTGTTTTTTTCAGTTGGTTTTTCTCAAAAGAAATCTTCTGTAAAAAAGCTTGTCCGTAATTCAAAAGTAAAAGGCCTTTCGAGGGAGCAGTTAGAAAGTCAGCGATTGTCTATTATTGAAGAAATAAAACGAACACAAAATGAATTAGCTTCGTTGCAAAAAAACAAAAAAGCCAGTGTAGACGAGTTGTTAACTTTGCAAACCAAACTATCTGCTCGACAAAAATTAATTGGGAACATAAACAGTGAAATTTCAATTATTGATAATAACTTAAATATTGCCACTAGAGACGTAACCATTTTAAAAACAGCATTAGATACTTTGAAAAAACAGTATGCTGAAATGGTTCGATATACCTATAAAAATAGGACTTCCTCGGATTTAATTGTTTTTTTATTTTCATCTAATTCTTTTAATGATGCAATAAGGCGCTTACATTATGTGAAACAGTATAGAGGTTACAGAGCCGACCAAGCAATGAAAATCACCTCTGCTAGCCAGCAACTCAATAATAAAATAACTGTTTTAAATAATGTAAAACAAAAGAAAGATTTTGTGTTGCAAGCTCAACAAATGCAAAGCAAAATATTGGAAGTTGAAACTGCTCAAAAAGACAAAGTTGTATCTGAAATAAAAGGTAAAGAAAAAGAATTAACCCTTGACTTAGTTAAAAAGAAAAAAGAAGCAGAAAATTTAAATAATGCGATAGCCACTGTTATTAGAAGAGAAATTGAAATTGCACAAAAAAGAGCAATCGAAGAAAAAATGCGCATAGATAAAGAACGCAGACAAAAAGAATTGGCATTTAAAAAAGCCGAATTAAATAAAAAGTTACAAGAAGAGTCCTTAGTACAAAAAAGAAAGCTAGAAGAAGAAAATAGAAAATTGGCTTTAGCAAAAAAACAAGCTGAAGAAAGAGAGCGTCAAGCATTGGTTGATAAACAAAAAAGAGAAGAACAAGAGCAAAAATTAGTGCAGGAAAGAAAACAACGGGAAGAGCAAGAACGAAAGTTAGTTCAAGATAGAAAACAGCGGGAAGAGCAGGAGCGCAAAGCGTCAAAAATGCAAGAAGCCAAACGAATTGAACGAGAAAAAGAATTAGCCATTGAGAAAGAAAGACAAGAAGCACAAGAACAGCAACTAGCAAAGGCTAAAAAACAACAAGACGAAAAACAACGAGATTTATTGGTAGAGAAGCAACGTCAAGAAGAGTATCAACGACGATTGACAGAGGATAAAAAGAAAAGAGAAATTCAAGAACAACGAAATGCAAGTGCGCAACCCTATAACAATCCTCGTTACAATCCTTCATTGGCTAAAACAGATAAAGAAAAACAGTTGGAACTTGCGTATGATGAACCAGTAAAGCCCAAAGCCACTAATAGAACACTGGCTAGCGATGATTTTAAATATTCATTAACGCCTGTTGAACGAGAGTTAACTAATACGTTAGAAGCCAGTAAAGGTCGCCTGCCTTGGCCCGTTGAAAAAGGATATGTGGTTGAGCATTTTGGGAAAAATAAACACCCTGTTTTTAATATTGTTTCTGAAAATTATGGGGTAGATATTAGAACAAGTAGAGGTGCAATTGCAAGAAGCGTTTATCCGGGTGAAGTTATTTCTATTTTATCATTACCAGGAACAGGAAACACGGTTATTGTTAGTCATGGTTCATACTATACTGTTTATGGAAAACTGAGCAGCGTCAATGTTTCTAAAGGAAGTCGAGTTGGGCTTAAACAAAAAATTGGAACAGTTATGATAAATGATGACGGCAATGCCAATTTTCATTTTGAAATTTGGAAAGCCGGAATCAATGGAGGGTCTTCTAAACTTAATCCTGAATTTTGGATTGCGCAATAAAAAATACTTACCCACAAATGTGAATTACTATTTCTTGCTATTTTTTAAAACTACTTTACTTTTACGATACAAAAATAAAGTACGATGACGATAGAACAGATCATGTTGCAAAGTGAAGCTTTGATATTTGGATCCGATAAACCATTAACAGCTATTGATATTGCTCAATTAATAAAAGATACTGAATCTGAAGATGAATTGGATTTGGCTAAATTACCCAATGCCCTAGAGGCAATTGTTGAAAAATATGCGGCTGATTTTTATCCGTTTGAAGTCAAACAAATAGGCGGTGGATATCAGTTTTTAAGCAAAAAGGAATTTTATCCAACCTTGGCAAAATTAAACGGTGAGAAGTACACTAAAAAATTATCTACGGCTGCCATGGAAACATTAGCTATTATAGCTTACAAGCAGCCAATTACTAAGACAGACATAGAACATATTCGAGGTGTAAATTCTGATTACTCGGTACAAAAATTACTAGAAAAAGAACTTATTTTAATTGCTGGTAGAATGGAAGACGCAGTAGGCAAACCATTGCTTTTTACAACCTCTAAAAGTTTTATGGATTATTTAGGATTAAATAATTTAGACGAATTGCCTAAATTATCTGAAATATTAAATCAAGAAATTGTCTTACCTACTTTAGCTGAAGAAGCCATGCCAGAAAGCGCTCATTTAGCAGTTTCTGCTGATGGTGAACTACTAGAAGTTGAAGACAACGATCCCTCAAATTCAGAAAACTAATCATACTTTTTAGAATTTGAAAACCGACTTTCGAGTCGGTTTTTTTTATGCTTTACTCATAACGCAATGCATTAATAGGATTGAGTTTGCTGGCTTTTATAGCAGGATAAATGCCAGCCAATAAACCCACTACTAAACATATTGAGAAACCAATAAATATCCATAACCAAGGGATTAAAAAATCAGTTTTTAATACCAGTGAAATTAAATTGCCTATTAAAATGCCAATTGTTATGCCAATGAAGCCACCTTTTAAACTGATGTAAATAGCCTCTGTTAAAAACTGCATCCGAATGGTTGCGCTATTGGCTCCAATGGCTTTTGACAATCCAATTTCTCGTGTTCTTTCGGCAACCGAAACCAGCATAATATTCATTAAACCAATGGCTGCACCCAACAACGTAATAAAACCGATTAAACTAGCTGATAAGGTAACGAAACTCAGGTTGCTAATTAAAGAATTGGCTATTTCGTCATTTTTATTAATAGCAAACGTATTTTCTTCATTTACTTTTAATTTTCGGGATTTGCGCATGGCTCCTTCTGCTTCATCTACAGCCATATTCATATATTTGATGTCATTCACCCAAACAGAAACAACTGCTGATTTAGTCGAAATGGCATATCGTTGACGAGCATTTTGCATAGGAATAATAACCATATTATCGGTTCGATTTACAAAGCTCGAACCTTTGCTTTCCATTACCCCCAGCACCTTATATTTTTCGTCCCCTACAGAAATTGTATTATTGATAGCCTCCTCTACATTACTAAAATATTTAGTAGCAATATCGTTTCCTAAAATACAAAAATTAACACCAGAGGCCGTTTCGGTAGTCGTAAAATTTCTTCCGGCTGCTAAATTGGTGCCCGATACTTTTAAATATTTTTCGTCGGAGCCCATTACAATTACATTAGGATTCGATTTTTTTGTTCCTTTTTTTATCGTAGCTCCATTATTTGCGACTACACTCAAGCTAACTTCTGCTGGATATTGAAAATAGCGCATGAAATTGTCGGCATCTTGCAATGAAATTCTACTTTCAGTTTCGCTTTGGTTGATGCGTTTTTTGCCCCCATGTTTTTTGGATTTGGCTAAAATACTTTGCGATGTAATGGTAAATGTGTTGGCTCCCATACTCGTAAAATTATTGTATATAGAGCCTTTAAGCACTTCAATAATGGTTACAATACCAATTAACGCAGTAATGCCAATAGCAATAATAGCAACCGTTAAGTTTGCTCGTAAACGATTGCTTTTTATCGCATTTTTAGCTAATGATATGATATCTTTTGTTTTCAATCTATTGCAAATATAGTTGTATGCAGGCGGATGTCGGTTATCAAGTAACTATTTTTTGAATATCAAGTTTTTTCTTTGTGCTTCGAGTTTGAAGTTTCAAGAAAAGATTTATTTTTTGTTGGCAATAAGAATTTATCTTTTGCAATATACATTCCAACAACTGACAATTTTTTATGGATTAGAAACAGAACAATTACAATGTGAATAAAAAATCCGAAACAAGCTTGTTTCGGATTTTTTATTCATCTATTTTTTTATTTTGCTGCTTGTTGTGTTAGCCCTTTAATTTGTTGAAATAAATTTTTCATTAAAGGAAGATAGTCTGAGCCGAGCTCAATCACTTTGGGAGAAATTGGCTCAATGTAAGTATATGTTTTAGCATCTTTTTTTAACTCTGGTCCTAAAATATTTACTTGGTTAAATAACCAAACCAAGGTGCTTACAATAAAAATGGTCATCAAAGAATAAAGTACACCTCCCAATATTTTGTTTGCCCAACCGAGTAAAACGGCCTCCAATAATTTTTCAACTAATTTAATTCCAAAACGGAAAAGAAAAACGACCAATACAAAGATTAATATAAATGAAATTAGCAAGGTGTATTGACTGGTCATGATGTTTTGTTTAAACAAATAATCTGCTACTTGATGCGACAATTTCAATGAAAGCAATATGCCTATCACTACAGAAACCATTGAAAAAATAGCCCATAGAATTCCTTTTTTCCAACCCCGGTAAAAAGAAATGCAAATCAATATTAAAACAATGCCATCGAAAACCATTAGCCTAATAATTGTTTAGCCATTGCCGAAATAGCTTTGCCGTCTGTTTTGCCAGCTAATTTTTTAGAAGCAGCTCCCATCACCTTACCCATATCGGCACCCGATGTAGCTCCTACTTCTGCAATCACTTGTTGAATCGCTTCACGCAATTCTTCTTCCGTCATTTGTTTGGGCAAAAATTTTTCAATTACTTCCAACTCATCTCGTTCTTTTTGCGCCAAGTCTTCTCTGTTTTGTGCTACAAAAATCTCTAATGAATCTTTCCGTTGTTTTGCCAATTTTTGTAAAATTTTCATTTCATCGTCTTCTGTTATTTCTCCTACTTTACCTTCAGCCGTTTTTGCTAATAGTAAAGCCGCTTTTATCGCTCTTAATCCACGAAGTGCAGCCTCGTTTTTTGCAATCATTGCTGCTTTTAACTCCGTCATGATATTTATTTCTAAAGACATATTTTTAAGTATTTAATTGTTAATTATTAAGGGTTAATTATTGTTTAGAAGTTTAGTTTAATAAAGAACGGCTGATTGCAAACTGCTTACTGTATATTGCCCATTTGCTTTCCTGCCAACCAACAACCGACATCAGCCAACGTTTTTAAAGCTGATTTTTCTTCATTTCCTCTTCCATTTTCACTTTAAATCCTGCCGAAAAGGTTCTTATCTCATCAGCCAATTCTTTTTGATTGGTAGCCCGTTCGTAGGTATCAGCCATCGTCATCATGGTTTGAAAAAAGAAATCGTTCATTTCATCAACCATCATTTTTTTAGTCCATAAATCAATGCGAAGTGCTGCGCTTTCATTTAAATCCCATATACTCAACATAAACGCTTTTGCTTCTAAAGGATTAACGACACCCCCTTCTGCAGCTTGCCAATATATTTTTTCGGGCATTTTATTTTCATCTAATTCTACATCTAATTGTATTGTGGAACCTTTAGCCATTTTTATATTTTTTTATTGACTGCAAAATAAAAGTATTCTATTCAATAATGGTATTAAAATTTAAAAACGAGGACAGCCATATGTTTTAGAGTTTTCGTTTGGTCTTTTAAAATTTCCTTGTAAAATCAATGATAATTCAAAGGCGCCTACCCCATTATTGCCTTGTGCCAATTGTGATATGGTATGATCGTAACTAAACATAAATTTATTGTTTCCAAACTTATAGCCAGCTACTGCAATAATTGCA
>CANHNT010000015.1 GCA_947461985.1 Bacteroidota bacterium
AAATTACCTGCTGCATTAATTGTATTAATCATAGCTATACCAGCAGAATTAATGATGGATTTTCAAAAAACAGAACCAGCATATGCCTTAGTTCATATTGGAAATTTATTGGATAATATTAAAGTTAATATTGACTTTTCAGGTTGGCATACATTGGGTATTTTCATTAAATATGTTGTAATGTTTGCTTTGGTGGGTTCATTAGAATCATTATTGACAGTGAAGGCGATTGATATGATGGATGTTTATAAACGAAAATCAAATGCAAATAAAGACTTAATAGCGGTAGGAATTGGTAATGCAATTGCTTCTATTTTTGGTGGATTACCTATGATTTCTGAGGTTGCAAGAAGCTCAGCTAATGTTGCAAATGGAGGCAAAACAAGATGGGCAAATTTTTTTCATGGATTATTTTTATTAGCTTTTGTATTATTGGCTGTTCATTTAATTGAATTAATTCCGAATACGGCTTTGGCTGCTATGTTAATTTCAGTAGGGATTAAATTAGCGCATCCTAAAGAATTCATTCATATTTTCAAAATAGGTAAAGAACAGTTAGCTATTTTTTTGGTAACTATATTCTTTACTTTATTTGAAGATTTATTAGTAGGAATTGTGGCAGGCATGTTGTTAAAAATGATTATTCATATCATAAATGGAGCTCCAATTTCTTCTTTCTTTAAATCAACTGCTAGTGTGTCGTTTGATGATGATAAACATTATTTAGTGGAGGTCGATAAGGCCGCTGTATTTACTAATTATATAGGACTGAAAACAAAACTGGAAGCAATACCTCAAGGAATGAATGTGGTCGTTGATTTTAGTAAAACAAAATTAGTTGACCACTCTGTAATGGAAAATATTCATCATTTTGAACATGATTATATTGCTGCTGGTGGCACTTTTTCTGTCATCGGTTTCCATGAACACTTTTCGCTATCTAATCACAATTTATCTGCTAAAAAATTGAAAAAATAAGAATATGAAAAAGAGAATCTTCATTTTAGTAATTTTTTTATTTAGTTTAAAGTTACAAGCGCAAACTAGTCATTTACATGTGCAAACTCAAAATACAAATGCTTGGTTTATGTATTTTGGCGATCATAAATTTAGCAATAAGTTTGGTGTGCATTTAGAAGCTCAACTTCGTAGAAATGATATAGTAAGCAATCCTCAACAGTTATTATTGAGAACTGGCTTAAACTATCATATCAATAATCTGATAATGGCTACAGTAGGTTATTGCTTTGTGGAAACGTATCCTTATGGTGCATTTCCTGTAAAAACAAACTTTCCAGAAAATAGATTATGGGAACAAATACAAATCAAGAATCAATATGGACGATTTGAGTGGGTTTGTCGTTTTAGGTTAGAACAACGTTTTTCTAAAATACCAGTTTTGAATACATCAAGTACAGTTTATGAACCAGGAGATGCCGTTTATACAAATCGTTTTCGTTCGTTAAACCGAGTTTCAATTCCTTTTAAAGGAAAGACAATTAACGACAAATCGTTTTATATTTCTGCATATGATGAGTTTTTTATAAGCTTTGGTAAAAAGGTTGCTGCAAATTTATTTGATCAAAACAGGGCTTATGTTGCATTAGGATATAAGATTCCTAAAATTGGCAGATTAGAAGTTGGTTATATGTATCAAGCTATTTTAAAAGGCGATGGTGTAAAAATTGAGAATAATAATACACTTCAATTGGGATTAAGTTCGACTATAAATTTTTATAAACCTAAGAAAAAATAAATATGGAAAACAAACATCATGATGGTTTTAATTTAGACCATACATTGCATGAAATAAAACATTATCTGCCAAGTCAGATGACGTTAAAAGATTTCATACATCATAATACACTACATGCTTTTCAACATCAAAAATTTTATGACGGCATCTTTAGAGCATCTAAAATTTTTGGTTATAAAGTAACACTTCAATTGCAAGATTATAGAGAACTTTTTAAACTGAAAAGAATAAAAGAAGGAGTAATTGATAGAATTATTGAAGAACGAAAAGGAAGTGCAAATTTAGTAGAATGGACTAAAAATGTTTTATTAAAAGAATATGATGAAAACATAAAACCAAGAGTTGGTCTATTTCGTAGCGATTGGAAAAGAGTTTACAAAATAGATTTAGATACTTTTGTTCATCCTCTACTCTATCGTATTTTAGGTGCTTACCTTGATCAGGGAATATCTGTATGGAATTTTCCAACAGGAAAAGATGGTTTTCTTGATACAATGAGAGCAATGGAAAAGGAAAGCAGTGTAAGTTTTTTTAGAACAAAAACAGCGCAACAACTTTTACAAGATACTTCTTTGACTGTAGAAAAATTATTGACAAAAATTGTTGGCAATGATTCTTATTTTGAACAGTATTTATTTGATATGTGTTTCAGTCATCGAGGTTGGAGTGGCATGGTTGCTGTATTAGATGACAATCCGAATGGATTATTAATAAAAAAACCAATTTCATTAAAAGATGTCATCATTTTTGAACTGTTAATGGAACTAGATATGCTTAATTTAGAATTAGGCAATACATGGCAATCATTAGCGCTTACAGCAATAGATAAACCAGTTGATATACTTGCAGAAACTGATATTACAGAATTAGATGAAGTATTTAAAATTTGGCAAGATGCATTTGAGTGGAGTTATTATGATGATGTTATCAGTGGAATTTCTAAAAATATTAGTAGAATCAATCCAAACGCAAAACCAACAAAACCAATATTTAAAGCAATATTTTGTATTGATGAACGTGAATGTTCTATAAGAAGACATATAGAATATGTTCAACCAAATTGTGAAACATTAGGAGCACCAGGTTTTTTTGGTGTTGAATTTTACTTTAAACAATTTGGCGCAAAATTCATTGACAAACTTTGTCCTGCACCTGTTACACCAAAATATTTAATTAAAGAATATGATGTTATACCTCATCGACATGCAGATATTATTTTCTCTCCCTCTACTCATACTTTAGCAAAAGGATTTGTGTCAACATTAGGATTGGGATTTCTTTCTTTAGGAAAATTATTTCAAACAACATTTTCTCCTAAAATGAGTGCTTCTATATCTGATGCATTTTCTCACATGGATAAACATGGAAAATTGACTGTAGAAAATAAAAGCATTGATGATAGAGAAGATGGATTACAAGTTGGATTTACGATTGAAGAAATGACAACCAGAGTGGAAACATTTTTACGTGGTATTGGCTTAATTAAAAATTATTCCGATATAGTTTATGTAGTTTCTCATGGTAGTAGTAGTGCCAACAACCCTCATCATGGAGCACATGATTGTGGAGCTTGTAGTGGACGCCCTGGTTGTGTAAATGCTAGAGTTTTTGCAATTATGGCTAACCATCCAAAAGTTCGTGCTGCATTAAAAGCAAACGGTATTGATATTCCTTCATCAACTATTTTTATTGCAGCAATGCATGATACAGCTAGTGATTTAATAGGATTCTATGATGATGAAAAATTAAGTGAATCTCATCAAAAATTGCATAATGATTCAAAACAAAATTTTGAAGATGCATTGGATTTAAATGCCAAAGAACGTTCTCGTCGTTTTGCTTCTATTGATACGAATCAAGATATCAAAAAAATAAGAAAAGCAATTGAAGATCGCTCTGTTTCACTATTTGAGCCACGTCCTGAATTAGGTCATGGAACTAATACGTTAGCAATTATTGGTCGTCGTGATGTAACTAGAGGTTTATATTTAGACAGACGTGGGTTTTTAAATTCGTATGATTACACTACAGATTTAGAAGGAGAATACTTAGCAAAAGTAATGGCTCCAATTGGTGTTGTTTGTGGTGGAATTAATTTAGAATATTATTTCTCAAGAGTTGATAATTTAAAACTTGGATGTGGAACAAAACTACCTCATAATGTGGTAGGTTTAGTAGGAGTTACTAACAGCAGTGATGGTGATTTAAGAGCAGGTTTGCCTTGGCAAATGATTGAACCACATGACCCAGTTCGTTTGTTAGTTATAGTTGAACATTTCCCTGAAGTTGTACTTAAAGTCATTAAATCAAATGATGCAATGTATGAATGGTACAAAAATGAATGGGTTCATATTGTTGCCTTGCATCCAGAGACAAAAGATTTCTTTTATTTACGCCATGAACATTTTATTCATTATCATGCTGAAGCGATGGATTTCAAAGCTGTAGAAAATGTACACCACATTTTTGAAGAAGCTCCTGAAATGATGACCAATCACATTACGCATGCCACTTTCGAGAATTTACCTATTTATCAAATTGAAAATAATATAGAATGCAAATAATATTAATAACTTTTTTCATACTACCGCTTCTTGGATTTTTATTAAGTTTAGTTTTTAAAAATCATCAAGAAAAATTAATTGCTGGTGTTGCTATTGGAGCTTCAGGAATACATATGTTATTTACAATTGGATTGTTTGCTTATTGGTTATTGCAAGGACACCATCCCTTTGAATATCATTTATTGACTATATACAAATCAGAAGATTTCAATTTTGGCTTTGATTTATTTTATGACAAATTAACTGCAGTATATTCTATAGTGGCTTCAATATTAATTTTTATTGTTGCCATTTTTAGTAAAACGTATATGCATCGTGAAAGTGGATTCAAACGTTTCTACAATCATTTTTTATTGTTTTATATTGGTATCAATTTATTAATAATTGCAGGCAATTTTGAAACATTTTTCTTAGGTTGGGAAATTGTTGGAATCACTTCTTTCTTATTAATTTCATTTTACAGAGATCGATATTTACCAGTTCGAAATTCTATGAAAGTATTGTCATTCTATCGTTTGGGTGATGTTGCTTTGGTAGGAGCCATTTGGTTTTGTCATCATTTATTTAATACCAATATTTTATTTCATGATTTGGGTGATACTCCTTTATTATATGATGCAACACATCATCATCCAATTCAGGGAATATTAATTTCCTTGTTGTTTATTCAAGCAGCAGCAGTAAAATCAGCTCAACTTCCATTTTCAAGTTGGTTACCAAGAGCAATGGAAGGACCAACTGTTTCTAGTGCCATTTTTTATGGCTCTCTATCAGTTCATGTGGGCGTATTTTTATTAATGCGTACTTACCCAATATGGGCAAATATTGCAATTGCTAAAATCGTCATTATTGCTATTGGAGCTTTAACAGCAATCATAGGTTCTTTTATTGGAAGTGTGCAACCAACAGCAAAAACTCAAATTGCATATTCATCCATCACACAAATTGGTTTAATTTTTATTGAAGTTGCCTTGGGTTGGCATTTATTGGCATTAACTCATTTTGCAGCAAATGCTTTTTTAAGAACTTATCAATTATTGGTTTCTCCATCTATTATGAGTTATTTAATTCATGAACAATTTTTCAAATATGATGCGAATAAAAAACAACTATTTAGTTTTTTACCTAAAAAAATGTACAATACATTGTATATGTTATCAATTAAAGAATTCAATTTAGATTTCTCTTGGCATCAATACATTTGGTTGCCATTTAAAAAATTAGGCAGATCTATTCATTTTTTAAGAAGTAAAGTGGCAGAAATCACTTTCATTATTTTAATGCTTTTAGGATTAATTTTTTATGTGATACATCCAATTGAAGGTTTTCATAAATATGCTTTTGTCTCCTGGATTTATGCAAGTATTGCATTTATGCTAATATTAATTGCTTGGACAGAAAGAGTTTCAGCAATTCGAGCTTGGATTTATATTGCCACTAGTCAAGTGTTTTTTATGTTATCTATTGTGCAACAACATACCTTTGAAAATTCACAAATTTTACTTTATTTAAGTGGTACATTGGGTGCGTTTATAGGTGGTCTGTGGTGTTTGCAAAAAGTAAAAACACAAGAAAATAATGTTAGTTTAAACGAATTTCATGGGCATATTTATGAACATCCAAAATATGGTTTATTCTTTTTAATATGTGCATTAACCATGATTGGATTTCCTATTTCTCCAACATTTATTGGTTTAGATATTATGTTTTCAGATATTGAGTTACACCATCGATTTTTATTAATAATAAGCTCACTTACGTTTGTCGTTTTAGAATTGGCTGTATTAAGAATTTATGCAAGAATATTTTTAGGACAACATACCAAAACATATCATGAAGTAGCGTTTAGAAGTTCATAAATTTGTTTCATCATGTCCTCACTCAAATTTATACTTCGGTATTTAAGAGAGTGAGGTTTTTTATTTCACTTGATTTATCTTTAGCAAATGAATTTCACTCCATATATAGATATCGCATTTCGTTCAGTTGCTGTTTATGTTTTTATATTAATAGCCATTAGGCTTTTTGGAAAAAAAGAATTAGCCCAACTTTCGGTGGTTGATTTGGTTTTTATATTATTAATTAGCAACAGTGTACAAAATGCCATGGTTGGTCCCAGCACTTCATTAGCTGGAGGACTGGTTGCTGCGCTGGTTTTGTTCTCTGTTAATTTTATTTTCAAAAAAATAATATATAAACATAAAAATATCAGTGAGTTTATACAAGGAAAATCGGTGGTGTTAATTTATGAGGGTATTGTACAACATCATAATTTAAAAGAAGTAGAAATAACAACTGATGAGCTCAATGCTGCAATTAGAGAACATGGTATTTTGGATATTGTACATGTAAAATTAGCAATGTTAGAAGTTGATGGAAACATTAGTATCATATCAAAAGATTACCAAACAAAAATCCTTCATCAAACAAAAAACAAACACAAAATAAAAGGGCGAATTTTGAAATTGTAACATAAATATCTTTCAAAAAAAGAATAATTAACAATCAATTTATAAGATAATTCCTATAATTGCATTTCACATTAAATCAAACTAAAAATGAAACTATTACAAATTACACAAAATGCAACGCAGATTGCAAAAACAACTACAAGCTATATTGAAAAAATAACGGATATGGCCATAAGTTATGCACCTAAGGTTATTGGAGCAATTATTATTTATGTAGTCGGAAATTGGATGATTGGGAAAATTATCCAAATTATTAAAAAAATATTTGCGCAAAAAAATTACGATCCTTCTTTAGAAACGTTTTTAATTTCTTTAGTAAAAGTCATGTTGACTATTTTATTATTGATCTCAACAGCAGGGGTTTTAGGGGTTGATACAACCGCATTTGGTGCTTTATTAGTAGGTGCTGGTGTGGCTATCGGATCTGCATTAAATGGCACTTTAGGAAACTTTGCTGGTGGGGTGATGATGCTTATTTTTAAACCTTTTAAAGTGGGCGATATGATTGAAGCACAAGGAACAACAGGGGTGGTTACAGAACAAGGTGTTTTTAGTACAACAGTGCTTACAGCTGAAAATAAAACAGTATTTGTACCCAATGGACCTTTGTCTACAGGAATTATTACCAACTATACCACCCATGGGAGTTTACGGGTTGATTTCATTATGGCAATTTCTCCTACTCAAAATATTGAAATTGTTAAAAAAGTCACCATTGAAGCATTATTAACCCATCCTAGTGTTTTAAAAGATCCCAAACCTACTGTGAGTGTATCTAAAGTGGGTGATGGTATGGTTACCTTAACTATTCAGCCTTATTGCGTTCAAGCAGATTATTGGGCAGTATATTTTGGTTGTACCGAATTAGTTAAAATAGCTTGGGATAAAGCAGGAGTTGAAGGCCCTACTCCGCATCGAGTAATTATTAACAAACAAGGTTAATTTATTTACCTTTTATAATTAAAAAAACGACTTTCATTTGAAGGTCGTTTTTTTAATTATAATTGTCTGTCTAGTCCTGAAATAGCTACACAATAAAATTAATCAAGCTTAAATGTCCTTGTATTTCTTATATGATTAATATTATAAATCATGAAATTAATCAAACGTAAATATCCTTATTTTTCTTGTATGATTGATGCCTTTTTTATCGGGTAATTTTTATTAAACTATTTTTTATTTTTTATCAATAAATAAAAATTTTACAGCAACAATAATCATTAAAACTGCAAATATTTTTTTGATAGTCAATGTTGGAACAGTCACAGCAACTTTACTGACAAAGAAGCTGCCAACAATAAATCCAACACAAAGTATCATCGCTATTTTCCAATCAACCATGCCATTTTTATGATAGGTAATAGCTGCCACTAAACTCACTGGAAACGACAACATTGCTAAGGTAGTACCTTGTGCAGTATGTTGGCTTAAGCCAAATAATCCTACTAAGGCTGGTACGATTACGATTCCTCCACCAATACCTACAAGGCTACTTAATGCGCCTGCACATACTCCCAAAACGATTAATCCCAAAATTGTGCTCATTGACATGATTTCTTATTTTTTTACACAACAATAATAATACATTTACGTTACTATGTTAAATGTGAATTACTTTTTTTTCTAAAACTTGTTTTTCTCATTCATAAAATTATCTTTGTAATCTCTTTTAAAAAAATATAAATTAATACTTAAAAAACAGAAACTATGGCAGACGTAAAAACTAGCGTGTCGAACACAGCAAAAAGCTCTTCTAGTAAAAGCTCAAACACAATGATGATGAATTTAATAATTGTAGTTATTTGTATTGCAGTTGCTCATCTTATTTTTCACTTGGTATTCAGTTCACAATTTTTAGACGCTGAAAAACACAAAGCAAAAAATTTAATGGGTACTATGTATCAAGGAGGTTGGGTTGTACCAATATTAATTTCTACAATGCTTGTAATGATTGCCTTTGTTATTGAAAGAGCGGCTACTATTTTCAAATCTCGTGGTAAAATTGGAAATGCAGAATTTATCAAAAAAGTTCAATTTCATTTATCTTCAAAAAATATTGATGCTGCAATGTCTGAGTGTGATAAACAAGCAGGTAGTGTTGGTAACGTTATGAAAGCTGGTTTAAAAACATACAAAGAAATGGCATCTAATACCACTTTAGATACTGAACAAAAAATTGCTTCTATCAAAAAAGAAGTGGAAGAAACAACGTCGTTAGAATTACCGATGATGGAGAAGAATTTAGTATTCTTAGCAACGATTACATCTGCTGCAACCTTATTAGGTTTGTTTGGAACCGTAATGGGAATGATTCGTGCCTTCGCTGCAATGGCTAATGCTGGTGCCCCTGATGCAAATGCGTTGGCTGCTGGTATTTCTGAAGCGTTGGTAAATACTGCGTTAGGGATAGGTACTTCATTTATTGCGATGTTAGCTTACAACTTCTTTACTACTATTATTGATAACGTAACATACGGAATTGATGAAAGTGGATTTACTTTAGAGCAAAGTTTCAAAGCAAATTTTAAATAATGATTAATGCTTAATGGTTATCAATTTAAATTGTTAACCATTAAGAACATTAATAATTTATCATTCATAATTTAAAATTAAAATAAATGGCACATAAACTTCCAAGAAAAAGTACGCACATTGACATGACTGCCATGTGTGACGTAGCGTTTTTGCTACTTACTTTTTTCATGTTGGCTACAAAATTTAAACCCGATGAGCCGGTAGTTGTTAAAACTCCGTCTTCAATATCAGATATTATTATGCCAGAAAATTCAATTCTTTTGACGGTTGATCCTCAAGGAAAAGTATTTTTTGATTATGATAATAAAAAAGCTAAAAAAATTCTGATCGACGAAATTAGCAAAGCAAAAGGTTTAAATTTAACTCCAGAACAACAAGCTTCGTTTGTTAATGGTGCTTCATTCGGATTACCTTTCAATCAAATGAAAGCGTATTTAGATGTTGAACCTATGGAACAGAGAACATACGCTTTCACTGGAATACCAATTGATACTTCTTTTGTTGCAGAAACCAATGAACTAGGCTATTGGATTCAAGCAGCTCGTTCTGCTGGTCAAACAGAAGGTCATCCTCCTCGTATATGTATAAAATGCGATGGTTCTACGGTGTATCCTCAAGTGAAAGATGTAATTAGAACATTGACAAAAAACGGAATTGATCGCTTTAATTTATTAACTTCATTAGAAGCAATTCCTGAAGGAACAGAGGCTTATGAAGAAAATAAAAAAGCAAAATAATATTATTAACTAATTAAATAAATTAGGAAATGGCAGAAATACAAGAGAAATCAGGTGGTAAAGGCGGCAAAAAAGGCAAGAAACTTTCTACCCGAATTGATTTAACACCCATGGTGGATTTAGGGTTCCTATTAATCACCTTCTTCATATTTACAACAACTATGGCTAAACCTAAAACCATGGAGATAAATATGCCTGTTGATAAGGATAAAGTTGAAGAAAAAGATAAAAATAAAGTGAAAGATTATACTGCAATGACGATTCTGTTAAGTAAGGAACATCGTGTTTATTACTACACAGGAATTGCAGATGATCCAATGAATCCTCCTGATGTAAAGGTGACTTATTTTCAAAATAAAAATGGCATTAGAGATGCGGTTATTGCATTAAAAAAACGAGTTTACGAAGAAAGAAATAATGGTGCGCCAGGACATAATCCTACAGATGAACCCGTTATTTTAATTAAACCTGCAGAAAACAGTGAATATACTGACATGGTCAATATTTTAGATGAAATGCAAATTAATGGGATAACTACCTATGCATTAATCGATATTACGTCTGTTGATAAAGATTTCATTACTGCAACTGAAGCTGCTAACGCAGGAGCGACTCAATAATTTTTATGGAAAATAAAACAATTTAGCATCATAACATTAAAAGCTAAAAAATGGAAACTAAAGACATACTAAAATCAGACGTCCTCGATATTATTTTTGAGGGACGTAACAAAAAATACGGAGCCTATGAGCTTCGAAAAAATTACGAAAAAAGATTGCGTAATGCAATTATTGGTTGTGTTGCAATTGCTGGTGTATTAGTGGCTGTTCCTGTAATTGGTGGTTTATTAAAGGATATAAAACCTAAAAAAACAATTAAACCAAAAATTACGGAGTTGATAGCACCTCCTCCAATGGATGAAAAAAAGCCACCACCACCACCACCACCGCCTCCACCGCCTCCAGTGAAACCACAGGTAAAGTTTACTCCACCAGTTATTAAAAAAGCAGAGTTGGTTCAAGAAGATGAAAAACCACCACCAAAAAAAGAATTAGAAAAAGCAACTGCTAGTACGGTTACCGTTGCTGGTGATGAAAATGCAAAATTAGATGCACCGGTAATACCAGACAAAGGACCTGCCGTTGTTGAAACTAAAGTCGAAAGCAATGAAATTTTAGAGTTTGTAGAACAAATGCCAGAATATCCAGGAGGAGAAGATGCATTGTTTGCTTACATTCAAAAAAACTTAAAATACCCAAAACAAGCGGTTGATGCGAACACGGTTGGTAGAGTAACAATCAATTTTGTCGTTAATGACGATGGCAGCATTACGGATGTAAAACTAGCTAGAGGTATTGGCTATGGTTGTGACGAAGAAGCAGTTAGAGTAGTAAGAGGTTTACCTAAATGGAATCCTGGGAAACAGAATGGTAAAAAAGTAAGAGTTGCTTACAGTTTGCCAATTACGTTCCAGTTAGACTAGTAAACTAAATTATTTATATAAAAAAAAGTTGTCAGAAATGACAACTTTTTTTTGCTTTAATAAGAGTTTATAATTTATCCATTTAGTACAAAGAGAATCAGTTGTATCTTTTTTAATCATTGAGATTATTCCCAATCATTATTTAATTTCAATACTTTTTCAATTACATCTCGCACACATCCTTTTCCTCCTAGTTTAGATGAAATGTATTTTGAAATTGCTTTTACTTCGTCACACGCATCGGCAGGGCAAGTTGGTAAAAACACAGTTTGCATCACATCAATATCAGGCATATCGTCGCCCATATATAAACAACAAGAAAATTCAATATTTTTTTCAGCAGCTATTTTGAGCAATAAAGCATGTTTTTCAGCAATACCTAAATGCACATCGGTAATGCCTAAACCTAAAAAACGAGATTTTAATACGTCGCCAGTTGCACCTGAAATAATCGTTATGGAATATCCTTTTTTAATAGCTAATTGCAAAGCATAGCCATCTTTAATGTTCATTGTTCTTACATATTGACCATCTGATAAAAGCAGTAATGAACCATCGGTCAATACGCCATCAATGTCAAAAATAAAATGTTTAATTTGTTTAAATTCTTCTAAAATCATTTGGATGTTGTCTTTTCAATACCATTTTTAAAAACTACACTTTTGGCCAGCTTTCCTGTTTGCTCATCATAATACTTCCAAGTGCCTTGTTTCTCACCAGCAATATATTTTCCTTTTGCTTTCAACTTACCCGAATCATAATTTTCAAACCAGTCGCCTTCTTTAAAATCTAAATGATAATTCCCTTTTTCAATCACAATTCCATCTTGAGAAAAACTTTCTGATTCTCCTTCTAATATACCTTCGTTGTAATGATATTGAATAGCCACTTTTCCATTTTCGTAGTACCAAGCATTGAGTCCATGCCGTTTACCATTTTTCATATATCCAAGTTCTTGCAAATCGGCATTGGGAAAATAAATTTTCTTCACACCATCTTCAATATCATTTTTATAATTT
The DNA here is from genome assembly GCA_947461985.1 of Bacteroidota bacterium. Lineage (GTDB taxonomy): Bacteria > Bacteroidota > Bacteroidia > Chitinophagales > Chitinophagaceae > OLB11. Next base: position 12,566 of record CANHNT010000015.1, read on the forward strand.
ATTTCTTTATTGATACGAGTTCCTTTGTAATAAACACGATACAAACCATTTAGATGATCGTCTAAATAAGAAATAGAGGTTTCTAAATAACCATCTTTACCTAAAGTAATTAAATTACCTGTTTTTTTTCCGTTTCGATAAACAGTAATTGTATGAGGAAATCCGTTTGAATAATACGTGGTCCAAGTGCCGTCTAACAAATTATTATTTAAATAATATTCTTCAATTAATAAACCTTCTTTATTGATTACTTTGTAATACTTACAATCACTAAAATTGGCAACAACCGTATCCACATTATTTTTATAATGTTGAGAAAATAAGGTTACTGCAGGAAAAAATAATAAAGTAAAAAGTGCTATTTTTTTCATTCTTTCAGTTTAAAAACTAAAGATGAAGACGTCCTTTTTTGTCTAATAGTTGGTCAACAGTTTCTTGATACATTTCATCAGGAACACAACAATCTACAGGGCAAACTGCAGCACATTGTGGTTCTTCATGAAAACCTTGACACTCAGTGCATTTGTCTGAAACAATATAATAAGTGTCATCTGCTACAGGTGCATTTTTTGAAGAGGCATCCATGTCGTCTCCACTCATTAATTTAAAAGAACCTTTAACAGAAGTACCATCTGCAATAGCCCATTCTACCCCACCTTCATAAATTGCATTGTTTGGACATTCAGGCTCACAAGCCCCACAATTAATACATTCGTCAGTAATTTTAATAGCCATAATATAAAATATTTTATTTTTTAAGTAAAGTTTTAAAAAGAAAGTTCGACTTTCGTGGCTCAAAAGTACAAAAAAAATCAATTGTAGTTATATGATAAATGACAGAATCCATTTAATGTTGAAATTAAAAGATTATTTTATTGAAAATAATGAAGATTTTAAAGAAATTACATCATTAAGCGAACGAAATAATGCTTGGTTTACACAAGAATTTATAGAAAAATCAATTGATAACATTTGTAATCAATATTTAGATGAAAATGAAATGATTGTTTTTGCTTCTTATATTAAAACTAAAGAACAATTAAATAATCAAATAACAGTAGGCATTACAATGGCTGGAAACATTCCTTTGGTTGGTTTTCATGATTTTTTATGTGTATTTTTAAGTGGGCACATTCAGCACATTAAATTATCTTCAAAAGATGAAACATTAATGATGCACATCATTCAAAAATTGCATGCTTGGGATGCCGAAACGATAGAAACAATTAAGGTATTACCCATGCTTAAAAATTGTGATGCATACATAGCCACTGGCAACAATCAAACCGCAAAAGTATTTGAACAATATTTTGCAAAATACCCCCATATTATCAGACGAAATAGAACCTCTGTAGCCATATTAACGGGAAATGAAACCAATGAAGAATTGCAATTATTAGCCCACGATATTTATGTATATTTTGGCTTGGGTTGCAGAAATGTAACTAAACTTTATGTTCCAAAAGATTATGCTTTTGAGAATATATTGCAACAGTTTTCGAAATACAATGAATTGAAAAACCACAATAAATATCGAAACAATATTGATTATAATTTGGCATTGTATATATTAAACAATCAATTTTATATGTCGAATGAGAGTTTACTTTTGGTAGAAAATAAAAACTATTTTTCGGCAATTTCTGTAGTCAACTATGAATTTTACGAAGACATTCATTTGGTAGAAAAAGAATTAATAAATAACGAAAACATTCAAGCCATTGTAGGTCATCAGTTTTTGCCTTTTGGAACATCACAAAGCCCTACCCTAATGGATTTTGCTGATGGTGTCTCTACCATCGATTTTTTAAATTCGTTGTAATTTTTTCAAACTCAAATGAGTGTTAAAATTTTTTTAAAATGATTTTAGTATGCAGTTGTTTTTTATTTTTGTATTCTTAAATTTTTTAAAACATGAAAAAGATAATCGGAACAATTTTAATTGCATTTTGTACTTCTATTTTAACTTTTGCATTTGCTAAAAAAATAGAAAGTAATGAAAACCAATCCTCTTTAGAATTTACAAATACCCCAACACCTGACGGAGAAAATGGCTATACAAATTTAGAAGACGCTGCCGAAAAATCGAGCAAAGCAGTGGTACATATTAAAACGGAAACCAATGCTCGTCAAGTACAATACCAACACCCTTTTGGGGGTTCTATTTTTGATCAGTTTTTTGGACAGCAATATATGCAACAAGGACCTCAGGAATCGAGTGGAAGTGGTGTGGTT
>CANHNT010000016.1 GCA_947461985.1 Bacteroidota bacterium
AGAGTTAAAAAATTGGAAGTTGGGTTTGGGTAAGCGGTTAATTTCAAATTAATGGAATTGTCTTCTATACCCAGCACAATAGAAATTTCGTAGGGTTGTTGAACGCCTTGTGCTAAAGAACCTAATGAACCATTGGTGGTTTTGTAAACCATTTGGCCAACAGAATAACTTACCGAACCTCCACTGCCAGAAGCATTACCGCCTGTGGTTGTAATAGCTTGCTGTGCTTGTGCTGTTAGTCCGAGTCCTAACAACAAAACACTCAATTTTACTTTTTTGTGTTTCATTTTTTCTTTTGATTTTAATTGTTACTATTTATTTTTATTCTCATTTTTCTTTCATTCAGTTTTTCTCTGCGGTTCGTTTTTTTTCACAATGACCGCTAACTTACTTATAGAGGCTACTCTTCTCCTTATTATTTTCATTTTACGTTGACATTTTTAGCAAAGAGGCTATAATAGTTTGTTAATGGTATTTCAAAGATATAGACAAATTTTTATAAATCATCAAAAGGACTTTTTATTTTTTGAATTTCTCGGGTACTAACATGCGTATAAATTTCGGTGGTCTTACTATTTTTATGCCCTAAAGTTTACATTGTATAATGGGTACTTCATAAAAATTCTAAAAAATTACTCCCATCGATTATTGCAATTGCAAAAAGTTGTAATTGCATTGCAAAATTTTGCAATGCTTTAATGCAGTTGAGTAATGTAATTGCAAAAAGTTGCAATTTAATTACTCCCATGGTGCAATGCAATTGCAAAAAATTGTAATTGCATTGCAAAATTTTGCAAAGTTTTACTCGGTTGCATTAAAGCTTTAATCCAACCGAGTAATTTTAGCTGTTATTTTCTTAAAAAATGGATAAAATACCTTTTTGTTTCACTGCCTCCCAAATTGGAAAGCGTTGTTTTTTTAATCGCTTACGGCATTATTTTTAATTCAAAAGGGATAATCTCTATATTTGCAAAATACAATAAACAAAAATGCTAGAATTGACTTCAAAAGTAATTGATGAACGAGTGCAAGGAAATGCCTTTGAATCGCCTATAAATGTAAAAGCAACGAAGAAATTTTATATTGAAAGTTATGGTTGTGCCATGAACTTTAATGACAGCGAAATTGTGGCTTCTTTGTTGCATGACGTGGGCTATGGGGCTACCAAAAACCCAGATGAAGCGAATTTAATTTTAATCAATACGTGTTCTATTCGAGATAAAGCGGAGCAAACCGTGCGTTTTAGATTGATGCATTTTAAAGGATTTAAAAAACGAAATAAACATTTATTGGTAGGCGTGTTGGGCTGCATGGCGGAGCGTTTAAAGGATAAATTGTTGGAAGAAGAGAAGTTGGTGGACATGGTGATTGGGCCCGATGCTTACAGAACCTTGCCTGCCTTAATTGCGGAAGCTGAAAGTGGACAAAAAGGAATTAATGTATTGTTGAGCCGAGAGGAAACCTATGCCGATGTGAGCCCTGTGCGTTTGGATGGCAATGGCGTTTCGAGCTTTGTGAGCATTATGAGGGGTTGCAACAATATGTGTAGTTTTTGTGTGGTGCCGTTTACTAGAGGGAGAGAGCGTAGCCGAGATGCCGATTCGATTGTGCAAGAAGCAAGAGAATTGTTTGAAAATGGATATAAGGAAGTGACTCTTTTGGGACAAAACGTGGACAGTTACCGTTGGGAAAATGCCGATAATACAGAGTTGGTTACGTTTGCCAATTTAATGGAACGAGTGGCTTTAATTAATCCAAAATTACGGGTTCGATTTAGCACCTCTCATCCTAAAGACATTACCGATGACGTGATGCATACGATTGCGAAGTATGATAATATTTGCAACTACATTCATTTGCCTGTGCAAAGTGGCAGTACGCGTATTTTGCAATTGATGAATAGAAATTACACCAAAGAATGGTATTTGCATAAAGTGAAACGCATTAAGGAAATTTTACCTGATTGTGGTTTAAGCACCGATTTAATCATTGGTTTTTGTACCGAAACAGAGGAAGATCAACAAGAAACGTTGGACTTAATGAAGGAATGTAAATTTGATTTAGCCTATATGTATTCATACAGTGAGCGCCCTGGAACCTTGGCTGCTCGAAGGTATGAAGATGATGTGACGGAGGAAATTAAAAGTCGTCGATTGAGTGAAGTGATTGAATTGCACCGAGGTTTTAGCCACGAAAGCAATTTAGCCGATGTGGGTAAAACGTATGAAGTTTTGGTTGAAGGACCCTCGAAGAAAAACGAAAATGAACTGTGTGGACGAACCGATAAAAACAAAATGGTTATTTTTCCGAAAGGAAATGCCCAAAAATGTGATTATGTATTGGTTAAAATTGTGGCTTGTACTTCAGGAACTTTGTTAGGCGAAATAGTGGGGTAGTGAATATAGAATAACGATTATTTTTTAATCACCTTGGTTTCTACCAATTCATTGTCTATTCGTACTTCTAATTTATATTCGCCTTCGTTTTCTAAAGAGGTATCCATTTTTTGAATATTAGCGCCGTTGTTGGCTATGGTGGTCGATTCTTTCATGATTCGTCCACTTTCATCGAGCAATTTAATATTGATGACACTGTTCATTTTGATGTCATAATTAATTTCAATTTCATTGATTGATGGATTGTAGTTAACCACAATTTTTGAAACATGGGGTTCCCAATATACCGATTTTATCGGGCTTGAAATGGCCGTTCGACCTTCCAAATTGGTTTGCGTTAAACGATAATAATTATACCCTTCAAAAGGTTTTTCATCAATCAAAGTATAGTCGATTGCCACATTGCTACTGCCACCTTTGGCTTTAGATACGATGCCTTTAATTTGTTCAAAATGAATGCTGTCTTTTCCTCGTTCGAGGGTATAACATTTATTATTTTGTTCAAACTCACTTTTCCACGAAACCATATCCATGGTATTTTCTTTTTGAATCGTGAAGTCGGTTATAATATTGAACAAAGGTTGCATGTTATTGTATAAAATAAGGGTGCCGTTTTCGCCAGTAGCCCAAGCCAAGGTATCGTGCAAAATAAATACGTTGCGTAAAGATTGAATGGTTCCTGAAGCTTCTTTTTCCCAAGATTTTCCTTCGTTGGTTGATGTAAAAATACTGCCATTGTCGCCCACAATGATTCCTTTTTTTGGGGAAGAAAAATAAATAGAATGTAGGGTTTCATTTTCGATTAATTGTTTATCGTTCCAATGCAGTCCTCCATCTTTTGTAGATAATAACAGCCCGTTTTCACCCACTGCAAAACCTGTTTTTTCAGAGATAAAATGCACACTGTTTATATTTTTACTGGTTTTCGATGTTTGAAATGTCCAATTTATTCCGCCATTGTTTGAACATAAAATAGTGCCTGCATCACCCACTATCCAACCCATTTTATTTTTATTAAAAAAGATTGAACGCAGGTTATTGGTGGTATTGCTTTCAATTTGATTCCAAGTATTTCCACCATTGGTGGTAATGGATAGGAGTCCTTTATCTCCTAAAAGAATGCCTTGTGATGAGGTACTAAAGTAAATAGCTTGTATATTGTTTTTTGTATTCGATTTTTGAGGATACCAATCTAGTCCAGCGTTTTGTGTAGTATATAATACACCACTATCGCCCACAATAATACCTTGTGTTGCAGTTATAAAATGCATGGCATTGAAATCTAATTGCGAATTCATATTTTTAATATCCCAAGTATTTCCACCATTTTCGGTTTTTAAAAGCATCCCATGTTCACCAATTGCCCAACCTTTTTTGCCTGTAATAAAAAATAAATCATTTAAGCCTGCATAGGTATTTTGCGATTGCTCCGTCCAATTTTCTCCAGCATTTTCGGTCACTAAAATAGGACCGTAATCACTCATAATAAATCCTTTTTGAGGAGATGGAAAATTTATTGAATACAACGTTTGATTTGTGTTAACGAAATGGGATGACCAAGTTTCGCCCCCATTTTTAGTGGTTAAAATGGTTCCAGAAGTGCCTACGCAAAATCCGTTTTTAGGGGAAGTAAAAAAAACAGCTTGTAAAAAAATGGATGTATTTGATTGTTGTGTTGTCCAGGTTTCGCCCGCATTTTTTGTTTTTAAAATTGTGCCATTATTGCCAACAATAAATCCTTCGTTTTCGGTAATGAAATAAACGGCATGCAATATTTCTTTACTATTTGATGTTTGTGTTGTCCATGTATTTCCACCATCTTTGGTATGTAAAACAGTACCAGCAAAGCCTACCGCAAAACCGCTTAACTCAGAGGTAAAAAAAACATGATATAAAATTTGCGTCGATTGGGAGTTTTGAACCATCCACGATTTTCCACCATCTGTAGTATGCAAAATTTTTCCATTGCCGCCCACTATCCAACCGGATAGTTTGTTGACAAAGAAAATCGACCAAAGGTCTTGAAATACGATTTGGTTTTGAATCATCCATGTTTCTCCACCATTTTGAGTATGTAAAAGAATGCCATTTGAACCCACAACCCAACCTTCATTTGTTGACGTAAAATATACTGTCGATAAATTTTCTAATGTATTGGATCGTTGTGCAGACCAAGTTTTGCCACCGTTGAGTGTATTTAAAATAGCACCTTCATTACCTACTGCCCAACCTTTAGTTTCGGTAATAAAAAAAGTATTGGTCATTTTGGTAGCATTGTAGGTGGAGTTTCCATGTTGCATAGGAGTTCCCCAAAACAGTGCGTTTGATTTATTTTTTGAAAAAGAATTATTGGGGTATGCAAATAAAATAATGACTACAAAAAGTTGTAAAAATGAAGTGCCGTTGTTGAATTTTAAATTCATTATCTTGTAAAATATTATTTAGTATGACCGTTGTATTAAATTATGCTTCTAAATTCATTCAATTTGTATGCCATTTTGAATTAAAATTAGAATAGAACTCCTTTAATAAAAATCTAAGATAAGAATAGAAATAGATTCAAACTCTAAATTTCAAAATATTATTCTATTTTTAGCGAATGAAAAACAAATCGCTCACGCTTTTTATCTTAATTTTTTCTACTCTAGTTGTAGGTATCCATTTATTAAATATTAAATACATTCATATTTCGGATGATATTTTATTTTTTCTTAGAATATTGGCTGTTTTATTTTTAAGCTATTTTGGATGGGTGAAAAAAAGTTTACCCACTTGGATTTTAATTTCTATGCTCATTGGAATTGTTATTGGTTATGATTTTCCTCAAGTGGCGTTAAAATTAGATGTGCTGAGTAAAGTATTTTTAAAACTCATTAAAACCATTATTGCCCCGTTAATTTTTGCCACCTTAGTGGTTGGTATTGCTGGTCATTCTAACTTGAAGCAAGTGGGTCGAATTGCCTGGAAGTCAATACTTTATTTCTATTTTGCAACCACATTTGCCCTTTTTATAGGTTTAATTGCCATCAATTTTACCAAAGCAGGAAGTGGAATAAGCTTTCCCACTGATATTGGAGAGGAGTTGCAAAAGCCTGCTCAACAAACTTGGCAAGACATGATTTTACATATTTTTCCTGATAATATTGCTAAATCCATTGTAGAAGGACAGGTTTTACAAGTTGTTATTTTCAGTATTATTTTCGGCATTGCGTTGGCTATGTTGTCTGACAAATTGAAAAAACCAATGTTGGAATTTTCAGAAAGTTTAGCTGAAACCATGTTTAAATTCACCAATATTGTGATGTATTTCGCACCGTTAGGCGTAGGTGGCGCCATAGCTTACACCGTAGGTAAATTAGGCATAGGGGTTTTGCAAAATGGAATCTTTTTAGTGTTGACTTTATACGGCGCTTTAATTGCATTTGTATTAATCGTATTACTTCCAATTGCTTTTTTTACACGATTGAATATTAAAAATTTATTCAAAGCATTATCTGAACCCGTTACCTTGGCTTTTGCTACTGCAAGCTCAGAAAGTGCCTTGCCTAAAGCCATGCGCAACATGGAAAAATTTGGTGTTCCTCGAAAAATTGTTTCCTTCGTAATGCCTTTGGGTTATAGTTTTAATTTAGATGGAACCACTTTATACCTTTCGTTAGCCAGTATTTTTGTGGCTCAAGCTTGTAAAATTGATTTATCAATTGGTCAGCAATTGTTTATGGTTTTTACCTTAATGATTACTTCTAAAGGAGTTGCCGGTGTTCCTCGTGCCTCTTTTGTTATTTTATTAGGTACGATTGCTTCATTTGGTTTAAAAGAATGGCCTTTGTATATCATTTTGGGAATAGATGCCTTGATGGATATGGCTCGTACCAGTGTGAATGTGTTAGGAAACTGTTTGGCAAGTGCCGTTATCGCAAGATGGGAAGGTGAATTAGATGATGAAAAAATGAACAGTGCGTTGGTTTTCGATGGGGTAGAGTAATGATATTCATAAGTAATTCATTTTCAAATTTTTAATACTAATATTCCTTTTTTCATTTTACTTTTGTGAGATGAGAAAAGGAATTTTACTTTATGTGACTTTATTTTTATTAGTAATCTCTATAGATACAAAAGCACAAGTAACCGCATTGAATGAAGATTTTACAACGTGTATTAGTAGTACGTTGCCAACAGCATGGACAAAGTATACCGTAACTGGTGCGGATGCATGGAAGTGCTCAACCACAGGTTATTTAGGTAATTGTGCATACATGAATGGTTTCAGTAGCAGTACAAGTAATGCGAATGAAGATTGGTTGATTTCTCCCTTGTTAAATTTAAGTAGTTACGCTACTCCTAATTTATCTTTTTGGACAAGAACTGATTTTGCAGGAAATCAATTGCAAGTAATGGTTTCATCTAATTATGCAGCAGCATCAAACCCCAATACGGCTACCTGGACCACCTTGCCTGCAACGCTTCCAATGGCAAATTCAAGCGTTTGGACCTTGAGTCAAAATATAAATTTAACGGCTTACAAAGCGACTCCTTTTCGAATCGCATATAAATATACATCAACCACTGCATCATCAGCTAGTTGGAAAGTAGATGAAATAAACATCACTGATGGTTCAATGAGTTCGTTGAGTAAAAAAATGATTAATGTAGGACAATGCAACGCAGGTAATCAAACCCCTTCACAAAGTTTTTCATTTACCATGTCTGCCATTAATGGAACCTTTAATGTAACAATTCCTGCACCTTTTCAACTATCAAAAGACAATGTCAGTTTTTCAAATAGTTTAATTTATACAACTGCAAATGGGGGTATTCCTCAAACTGTTTATGTAAGAATTGCACCCACAGTTGCCGATAAAGTATATCGAAAAGAGATTGAATTTATTTATAATGGAATTTCAATGGGTGAAAAAGTATATGTTTTAGGAACTTCCATGCCCGATGTAACTACGCTACGAGTTGCTTCATGGAATATGCGTTGGTTTGGTTATCCTTCAATGTGTGCTTGTGATACTGCATTAGCGAAAGCAAATGCGTTACAAGTTTTAAAAGACATGAATGCAGATGTTTATTGTTTAGAAGAAGTGGTAAGTACGTCGCAGTTGGCTTCAATAACAAGCTCCTTAGGTTCAAATTTCAATTATACCATTTCGCCATATTGCACGGGTGCTCAAACAACCAGTAGTTTCAATTATGCTACAGGACAAAAATTGGCCTACATATATAATACTGCAAAAGTGCAAAATATTGGCACATTTGGATTGTTGAAATCAACGTATCCATCTGATACGGCTGCTTATTATTGTTTTTCATCTGGTCGTTTTCCTTATATTATGAAAGCGGTTTTGTCATTAAATGGAGGTTTAAAAGACACCATTGTTTTTGCGGATATTCATGCAAAAGCAGGCGACTTATTAGAAGATCACAATAGGAGAGTTTGCAGTTCGCAAAAAATGACGGATAGTTTAAACGCACTTTTTCCTGGCAAAAAAGTAATGGTGATTGGTGATTACAACGATTATTTAGAAGGTGCAAATGCAACCGGACAAACAGTTTCTTCTTATCAATATTTACTGACGAATGGATACAGTGGTATTACATTACCCTCTTTATATCCAACACAAACAACTTTTGTAGGTTCTACCAGCCATATTATTGATAATATTGCCTGTACGCCCAATTTGAAAACAAAATATATAGACAGTAGTTTCTTCATTTTCACCGAAACAAATAAATATATTACTAATTATTCAAGTTCTACTTCTGATCATTACCCAATAATGAGTTATTTTAAATTCAATTTTCCTGTAATTTCCAATGGAATAAATACTTATGAAAACCGGATGTTTGGCATGGTAAATCCATCAAACACCACATTAAATTTATATAATATTGAAAATGGAATTACAAAAAGCAGTTTGAAAATTTATGATATGATGGGCAAAATTGTTTATCAATCAACGCTTGAAAATTTTCAAACCAATATTCAATTAAACATTCCAAATATACATACAGGTTTATATTTCGTAGAAATCAATAACGAAAAGGGTAGAAGTATTCAAAAATGGAATGTGATAGAATAGGTTGATTTTACAATGGTTCGTTTTTTTTTATTTCTAAACTATTTAATTTACAATTAGTTACAAAATAAGTAACCCAATATGTGCATTGGTTTATGCATTTAATAATATAAAATAGCATCAAGATGACAATTAAAATGAACATGAGCTAACAATCAATTAAATGAATATTGATTTTGTGGGTAAAATATATACCTCATATAAAATAATCATAATTCAAAATTCAAATTTCAACATTACTTTTTGTATGTTTGCGACTATTAAATATTTTATATGAATTTTCAATTTTCAGAAGAGCAATTAATGATTCAACAAGCTGCAAGAGATTTTGCACAAAACGAACTTTTACCAGGTGTAATTGAGCGTGACGAACATCAAAAATTTCCTGCAGAGCAGATAAAAAAAATGGGTGAATTAGGATTCATGGGAATCATGGTTGATCCTAAATATGGTGGTGCTGGTATGGATGCCGTTTCGTATGTATTGGCAATGGAAGAAATTTCAAAAGTTGATGCTTCTGCTTCAGTTTGTATGAGTGTAAATAACTCCTTAGTTTGCTGGGGTTTAGAAGAATATGGCAATGAGGAGCAAAAACAAAAATATTTAGTTCCAATGGCTTCAGGTGAAGTTTTCGGAGCGTTTTTATTAAGTGAGCCCGAAGCAGGAAGTGATGCTACCTCACAACGTACAACCGCTGTAGACATGGGTGACCATTATTTATTAAACGGAATCAAAAACTGGATTACCAATGGTAGTACAGCCACTCATTATTTAGTGATTGCACAAACGGATGTAGAGAAAAAACACAGAGGAATTAATGCCTTTATTGTTGAAAAAGCATGGGCTGGAGTTTCAGTTGGTGCCAAAGAAAATAAAATGGGAATTAGAGGAAGTGATACACACTCCATTTCTTTTCAAGATGTAAAAGTGCCTAAAGAAAACCGCATTGGTGAAGATGGATTTGGATTCACATTTGCCATGAAAGTATTAAGTGGTGGACGTATTGGTATTGCTGCACAAGCATTGGGAATAGCCAGTGGTGCTTATGAATTAGCATTAAAATATGCCAAACAACGAAAAGCTTTTGGAACAGAAATTATGAATCATCAAGCGATTCAATTTAAATTGGCAGATATGGCAACTCAAATTGAAACAGCTCGTTTATTGTGTTTGAAAGCAGCTTGGTTAAAAGACCAACATCAAAACTACGATGTTGCTTCTGCTATGGCAAAATTATATGCTTCTGAAATTGCTCAATTTGTAACTACCGAAGCCGTTCAAATACATGGTGGATATGGTTATGTAAAAGAATTTCATGTGGAGCGTTTAATGCGTGATGCAAAAATTACTCAAATTTATGAAGGAACCAGTGAGGTTCAACGAATTGTAATCAGTCGTTCCGTTTTAAAATAAGTTTTATCATAATATATTAAAAGCAGACTTTTTAGTCTGCTTTTTTTATTTTCTGAAAAGCCTTTAAAATCAATAGTTTTGGTAGTGCACATGAGATTTTTATTAAAAATGAAAGTGTTGTCTATAAGTTTTGATTATCCAATATAGGTTTTAATATATAAATTTTAGCAAACCCTATTTTAAATTCAACACTCTAAAGACTACAAAATCTATTTTTATGATAAAAAAACTATTAACAGCTATTTTATTACTTGTTTTAACTTCACATATTTCGGTAGCCCAAAATTGTACCGCATGTTTTACAGCAACGCCTGATTCTATATCAAATTCTGTATATAATTTAGATGCGTCTTGCAGCACTCCAACAGTTGGATTTTATAATTATGAATGGTATGTAGATAATCAATATTATACCACTTGGTTTTTTCCCCAATTTCAAGTTCCATTTTCGACTTATGGTACACATACAATTACTTTAGTTTTATTAGGTCAAAATTGTTCAGACACTTCTACACAAACAATTACGATTAATCCAATTTGTAATGCCCAATTTGTATCTTATGGAGTGGGAGCAGGTGCGTATTATTTTTATCAAAATAACCCAAGCAGCAATACAGCAAATTACAGTTGGGATTTTGGTGACGGCACTACTCAAACAGGCTCTAATGTTGGTTATCATATTTATACATCTTCAGGTACATACAATGCTTGTCTAACGCTTACTGATACTTCAGCTGGGGGATGCGCTGATACAGTTTGTCAGTCTGTACTCGTAAATGTCAATTACCCTTGTATAGCATCCTTATCTCAATATGTAGATAATTTCACTGGCAATTTAAGTGCTGATGGTTACAGTAGCCAATTTAATAATATGAACTATGGTTTTAAATTTTATTTGAATGGTGTTTTAGTTCAACAAGGTGCAAGTGCTACTTATTACACACAACTTACATCTACAGGGACGTATACATTATCAATGGTATTAACAGACAGCCTTGGAAATAATGCTTGTGATAGTACTAGCCAAATTATATCCTACACAGGAGGTGTAAACAATGGTGGATGTTTCCCATGTTTTAATGTTACTTATTTTAATGCAGCTTACGATTCTATTATGGTAGATGCCAACTGTAGCAATATACCTTTTGGTGGTTCGATTGCATGGAATGTAAATGGTGTAAATTTATCAAATAACACATCTATCCAATTTTTAGGTTTCCCAACTTATGGAACTCAGGTAATTAATTTGTTTATTAAAGATAGTACAGGAGCAATTTGTGATAGTACCTACTCTTATGTTTATACGTATGCTCCTCCTTGTACTTCATGTTTAACAGTATCTCAAGTAGGTGGGTCTACCAGTGATTACATATTTGACGGTTCTTGTAGCAGCACTGCCGCTTCGGGTAGTATATACTCTTGGTTTGTCGATAATAATTTAATTACTTCAACCACTAATCCTCAATTTGTTTATAGCTTCACTCAAAGTGGAACGTATAACGTTTGTTTACAAATTGCAGATTCATTTGGTGGAGCCTGTACACAATCTTGTACAACTGTAACCGTAAATACGCCTACTACAACTCTTTATGATATTTCTGGTAAAATTTATAAATTTGATAACACATTTGCTTATTCATCGCCAGGTAATAATGAAGCTAAAGTATATTTAATCAAATTAATGACTGGAGGTCAATTAGAAGCTATCGATTCTACCACAACGGATGGTTTTGGACAATATACATTTAATAATAAACCCATTGATGATTATAGAATTAAAGTGGCTTTAAATTCTACTAGTCCAGATTATGCATTTAACATTCCAACTTATTTTCAATATGGAATGATGTGGTATGATGCCCAGGTGGTTACATTATTTGGAAATACGTACAATAAAGATATTTATATGAATTATGGTATTAATTCAGGTGGAAATGGATTTATTTCTGGAAATGTATTTGCTGGTGCTAACAAGCAATCACGATCCAATGAAGATGTAACGTTAATATTAATGGATATGACAACCAATACACCCACTGCTTACAGCAAAACAGGGGTAAACGGATATTATTCTTTTTCTAATGTTCCGAATGGTACGTATAAAGTTTATGGAGAATTATTAAATCGTGCAAGTATTCCAGAAAATATTGTAATCAATGGAACTCAAAATTCGTTTACCGGCAAAAATTTTATTTATAATTCAAATGTCATACAACCCACTAATATTGCTTTATCAATAAAAGAAGAAGTTCTTGAAAGTAAATTAAGCATCATTCCAAACCCTGCAACAGAAAAATTTACGTTAAGAAACAAAAATTATGCTAGTACGATTATTATTTTTGATATGGTTGGAAGACAAATTGCCTTATTTGAATTAAAGGCCAACGAAGAAAAAAATATTGACTGCTCACAATGGACAAAAGGAATTTATCTTATTGAAGAGAGAGCAGGTTCAAAAAAATCAATTCAAAAATTGTTGGTAAAATAAATGCTACATCTTTTATTTTAAAAAAATGAGTCATTCTTTCGAATGACTCATTTTTTTGAGTAGAATTAAATTTTTATATTTGCTTAAATAAATAAATATGGAAGCAATAGAAATAACTGTAGAAGTATTGATAAATGAACCTATAGAGAAAGTTTGGGAAATATGGAACACTCCAAGTGATATGATGATTTGGAATACAGCTAGCGAAGATTGGCATACAACACACGCTGAAATTGATTTAAAAATAGGCGGTAAATTTTCTTCAAGAATGGAGGCAAAAGATGGTAGTTTTGGGTTCGATTTTTGGGGAACGTATAGCCAAATTGAAGCGCCAACTTTTTTAGAAATATTTTTAGGTGATGGTCGAAAAATGTCCGTTTTCTTTACTACTGAAGGTGCTCAAACTAAAGTGAAAGAAGTTTTTGAAGCAAAAACAGAAAATACAATTGATTTGCAAAAATCTGGATGGCAAGCTATTTTAAATAATTTTAAAAAGTACGTTGAAAACCAATAAAATTGCCAAATGCTTAATCAAATTCATCCAAATAAAATAAGACAACTATTTTTCCTTTCAGTAATCATTTTACTGTTTATTGTAATTTCAAAAGAATTATATTCTGTATTAGGCGCTTTTTTAGGAGCCATTACATTATATGTTTTGTTGAGAAATTTAATGATTAAATTAACGGTAAAATTTAATATGAAAAAGTGGCTAGCCTCAATTATACTGATAATTTCCTCCTTAATTATCATCATAATACCTGCAATTTGGATAGTGTCAATTAGTTATGAAAAAATACAACCCATTATTAATAATCCAACTTTATTAAATCAAACATTTGAGAAAATACACCTTTATTTAATTCAAAAGGTAAATATTGATATATTAAATGCGGATAATATTGCAAAAATAAATGCCTTTGTTTTAGGCTATGCAAAAAAAATAGTTGGTGGAACAATGGCTACTCTTGGAAATATTTTCATCATGTTTTTTGTTTTGTATTTTATGTTAGTACAAACTTTAGAAATAGAAACTTGGTTACGAAAAAATGTGCCTTTTAACAACAGCAATGTAAATAAAATTATTAACGAAAGTAGAAATTTAATTGTCAGCAATGCCATTGGAGTGCCTATTGTGGCAATATTGCAAGGTCTAACTGGTTTAATTGGATATTTTATTTTTGGAGTTCAAGATTTTTTATTTTTGGGAATATTAACTACAATTTGTTCCATGATTCCTGTGGTGGGTTCAATGATTATTTGGGTACCCATCATGTTATATCAATTGTCATTAGGAAATACGTGGCAAGGCATTGCGATTGGATTGTGGGGATTTTTATTAATTGGATCAGTTGATAATATAGCACGTTTTGTTTTGCAAAAAAAGATGGCCAATGTGCATCCATTAATTACCATTTTTGGTGTATTCATTGGGATTAATATTTTTGGATTTTTAGGCATTATTTTCGGGCCAATCCTTTTTTCAATATTTTTCTTATTAGTTAAAATATATATTGATGAATTTGGCAAATCTAATTATGATGAAAAACTTGACAGTGATTAACAAACTATCTTCATAAAATAGTATTTACACAAACAAAAAAACACTCAACGAGTGTTTTTTTGTTATGCCTTAAATTTAAATAATAACAGACGAGCAATTATTATTTTTTACATTGAAATATTAGGATTTAATTTTGCTAACATTAATAGCAACCATTCCTTTTTGACCTCTTTCGGTGTTAAAACTTACTTTGTCATTTTCTTTTATTTGCTCATTTAATTGGTTTGCATGCACAAATAAACTTTCTTGATTTACAGCATCTTTAATAAAACCAAAACCTTTGGCATCATTAAAAAAGGTAACGGTTCCTGTTCTATTAGGTTCTTCCACTACTGTTTCAATTTTAGTAGCACCCAGTTGCATATCTTCTACATTGAAAATTAATTTCTTCGTAGGATCTGGTGGAGAATCAGTAATGTTTCCATTTTCATCCACGTAAGCCATCATCGTGTCTAAACCACCTTTAACAGCATTTGCTTTACGCTCTTGTTTTTTTTCTTCTTTTTCTTTACGTTGAGCAATTTTCTTTTTTTCTTTTTCTTTCTTGCTGTACGTTTCTTGCGATTTCGCCATAAATAATTTTAACTAATTTTTTTTGTTATTGGTAAAGGTCAATAAAAAAAAATTGATAAT